>JAIDVZ010000029.1 GCA_029059365.1 Opitutales bacterium
CACCTTGGCAAGGTGGTGCTCTACCAACTAAGCTACACTCGCAAATAGATGACAGATTTCTGTTTTTATCGAGGGTGGTTGTCAATATAATATTTACACATTTCTTAACAAATAATCTGGGTTTAACAGATTTAATCCATCAACCGTAAAGAGCCCATCCTTCCTTATAAGTTTATTATCGAAATATATTTCACCACCACCATATTCTTTACGCTGGATCGTGACTAAGTCCCAATGAATTTGCGAACGATTGCCATTATCGGCCTCGTCATATGCTTGTCCCGGAGTGAAGTGAAAAGACCCGGAGATTTTTTCATCAAATAGAATATCACACATCGGATGCAAAATATACGGATTAAATCCAAATGAAAATTCTCCAATATAGCGTGCTCCAGGGTCGGAATCTAGGATGTTATTTAGTTCCCTTGTTTTCTTACCAGCATCCGCTGATATGATTTTCCCATTTTTAAATTCAAATTTAATGTTTTCAAACGGGATCCCGTTGTACACGGTTGGGGTATTATACGCCAATACTCCATTTATACTATCTTTAACCGGTGCAGTAAATACCTCCCCATCTGGAATATTGTGCTGTCCGCCACATTCGATTGCAGGGATATTTTTTATCGAAAAATTAAGATCGGTATCCGGTCCGACGATATGTACTTTATCGGTGGACTGCATCGCCTCTTTCAATGCCTTCATGCCAGGCTGCATACGTGCGTAGTCCATAGTACAAACATCGAAATAAAATTTTTCGAATGCTTGTGTGCTCATTTTAGCTTGCTGAGCGAATCCTTCACTTGGCCAGCGCAAAATTACCCATTTTGTTTTCTGTACCCTCCAATCCAAAACTTCTTTCATACATGATGAGACCAACTTTTGCTGATCCTGTGGAACATCAGAATTTTCAAAAACGTTATTCCCACCACGTATTGCGATATATGCCTGCATGTTTTTCATTTCTGATAGGGCGATATCGGCTTGCTTTTTTAATGCACGTTCGTCGCAAAGCATATTCATCGTACGAGAGATTTTATTTGTTCGCATCTTTAATACTGGTGTTGCGCCACATTTTCGTACTGCTTTGATCAGGTGTATGATCATATTTTCAGGGGCTTCGCATACATCAATGAGGACTGTGTCGCCCTGTTGCAAATTTGTTGAAAATTCTGTTAAATTTCTCGCTAAATTTTGATAATTAGTATCC
>JAIDVZ010000003.1 GCA_029059365.1 Opitutales bacterium
ATATATTCTTGTCTGGTGAGATGATTAATAAACAGAAATCGATCGGTAGTAATAACATAATCGCTTGCATTTGGGATTTTGATAAGACCCTTGTTCCGGATTACATGCAGCTCCCGTTGTTTAAAGAGTATGGGCTTGATTTAAAGAGTTTTTGGAACGAAGTAAATGCACTACCTAAGGCGTATGCACGACACGGAATCTCTGTCTCAAGTGATAGTATAGCGTTGAACCATATCTTGACCTATGTTAAAAGTGGCTTATTGCCAGGCTTGAACAATAAAAAGCTTTTTTCGATTGGTTCGAAATTAAAGTTTTTCGATGGATTACCGGAGTTTTTTGGTGCGGTTCGCAACTGGGTGAATAACGATCCGGTTAACAAGAAATATCGTATCTCGCTTGAGCATTACATTATCAGTAATGGATTTGCTGAGATGATTCGAGGTTCAAAAATTGCTGATTATGTTGATGGGATTTATGGCTGTGAATTTATTGAGGACCCGTTGCCACCAAATTTTTTACGCGATAAAATCAGTTACTCAACTGGTGGAGTGATTCAACAAATTGGTAGGATAATAGATAATACACAAAAAACACGCTGCATTTTCGAGATAAATAAGGGGTGCAATAAGGACGATAAGATCGATATAAATAGTATGGTCAGTGACATTGATCGTCGGATACCTATTAACAATATGATATACATCGCAGATGGTCCAAGTGATATCCCGGCGTTCACGATAGTTAGGGATAAAGGTGGGTATGCGTATGCGGTGTATAATGAACATTCTGAGGCGGAGTTTGAGCAGAATGATCACATGTTGAATGATGGACGAATCGATGCTTACGGTCCGGCAAATTATACAGATGATAGTTCGACAGTGCGTTGGATAAAGATGAAAATTAAACAAATTTGTAGCCGAATTATACGCGAGACCGATGAAATTATTTGTAATTCAATTGGAGAGCCACCAACACACATCCATGATAACGAATAGGCCATAGC
>JAIDVZ010000030.1 GCA_029059365.1 Opitutales bacterium
TAGACATCATGAGTCGAAGATCTCCTCTTATCGTAATGCAGCTCACTAAAAACTTCTTCAACAAATTGAGCACCGAGGAATACCCAGAATTTTCAGAAAAAATTTCAGCGGGAATTTTCAGTAAAGAGAATGTAGACGAACGCTTTAGAAAAAAATACAATATTGAAATTGATGAACCTCTTTTTACCGACTCTGAGGCTCCTGAATCTTCAAAAAAGATCGTAAAACCGACCCCAAAAGTATACACCTCAGGCATATCGGGCAAAATCATTTCTTTGCCATTTAACGCAGTAAAATACATTTTTTCTTGTTGTTCAAGCATATGGGAAGGCATAAAAAGCGTTAGCTCATCCATATTAAACAAATTTAAAAACATCGATTGGCGCAATTCTCTGGTTGTTCGCGCGCTTCGATTTTGTGTCCTGGATTTGTGGGTGTACCTTGGAAAGATCGTATCGTGGCCATTTGTTAAAATTTATGAATGGATCAAACAATGTGTTACTGCAAAACCGGAAGTCTTGAAAAGTAAGGAAGAAATCAAAAAAGAAACTGAACTGAAACACAAGCAACTATGGGAAGATTTAGGACTAACCAAAACATCTAGAGCTACTTTTTTATCCGAAAATGTAAAATATGGAGATTTTTTAACAAATTCTTACGCCAACCCTGCCATACTCTTAATGGCTGTCATGCTGAAACTCGTCAAAGGGGGATACGATGACTTAAGGACAAAACTTGAAGAATGGGAAAAAGCAAATACTGCTATGAAAATAATGTCCGATGAGAAACGTAAAATCGCAAATCAAAATGCCGAACTTCAAGCAACGATCAATCAGTCAAATGCGCTCATCAAAATCATTTCAGGAGGTATTGCGGCAGCTGTGTCATGTATCCCGGGAATTGGCAAAGGAATCGGGTCAGCAATTGTAGCAGTAGGAGAAGGAATAAGTACATTATCAACTTTAAAACTGAATTACGCAAAAGAGATAAATCAAGCCAGTATAGAATCCTTAAACAACTATATCAATCTTGCTAATTGTTTAGCCCAACATATTGCACAATTAATGTCACACCTACTTCAAATGATAGCAACACTTTTTGCGATGTCTCAAGAAAATTTGCGTATAAGCAGAGATTGCTGTATGGCCATTACACAGGGCATCCAATCCAAGTAATAAAAAATCATGCCGTATATTCGCGAGACAGAAAATTAGCTACTTTTAAGTTATGCTTTGCATTTTTCAGGGTATTCGGTTTACCAACAGCAAGTAACGTTTTGGAAGCAGCGTCCAGATAGGCAATTCTATCACCGATCTTAAAAATACTATCTAAATCGTGCGTAACAGCTATTATCGTGGTACCAAAATTTGTCCTGATTTTTAATATCAATTCGTCCAATTTGGCTGCCGAAACTGGATCTAATCCAGCAGATGGTTCATCAAGAAACAAAATCTCTGGATCCAGTGCAAGTGCCCGTGCTAAACCTGCACGTTTCTTCATCCCCCCAGATAACTGCGCAGGATAAAAATCCTCAAAACCATCCAATCCAACTAAAGCGAGTTTTAGATGGACCATCCTTTCGATATCTTTTTTGGAAAGCAGAGAATATTCCTCTAAAATTAGAGCAATATTTTCGGCAATTGTCATTGAACTCCACAAAGCACCACTTTGATAAAGTACCCCCATTTTTTTGTACATCGACTCGCGATTCGAACTATTGCAAATATCAGTATCATCATAAAAAACTGTTCCTCGTGGACAGCGTTTCAACCCAATAAGATATTTTAACAAGGTACTTTTCCCGCAACCGCTGCCCCCAACGATCAGGAAAATTTCACTTCTCTTTACCGAAAAGCTGAGATCGTTCATAACAACGTATGAACCGTATGACATTGTCAAATTTTTTACTTCCAATTTGATATCTTCACTCATATTTCAAGTGCGTTAAAGATAACAGCAAAAACGGCATCTGCCATAATGATGGCGGTAATACTTTCTACTACCGCTGCCGTTGTTGCTTGACCAACTGCCTCTGCATCACGCCCGCATCGCATACCTTGCCAGCATCCAATACCAGCGACTAGTAGGGCAAAAAATACACTTTTAATTAATCCACACAGAAAATCACTAAGCACTACTGCAGATTGTGTCTGTGTTAAGTACTGTGTCACATTTATATCCAACATCGTGGTTGCAGCAAACATACCACCAGCGATACCGATGAGATCAGCGAATACGCACAGCAATGGCATCATTAGCACCAATGCAAAGATCCGTGGAATGATAATAAATCTAAAACATGATAATCCTGAGGTTTTGATAGCATCAATTTCCTCATTCACCACCATCGTTCCTATAGTAGCAGCAAATGCCGCTCCTGTCCGGCCGGACATAATTATAGCGGCCATCAAGCATCCCATCTCCCGCATCATCGCTATACCGACAAGATCTGCACAATAAACCCCAGCACCGAGCTTGTTCAATTGAATGATACTAATAAACGCAAGTATCAACCCGACCAAAAAGCTAATCAGGGCAACTATACCAAGTGCACGCGCCCCAACTTGCTCGGATATCAGCGAAAATTCCTTGGAACGGAACTTCGACCGCCCCGAAATAATCAACAACGATTCAAGTACTATTTCTC
>JAIDVZ010000031.1 GCA_029059365.1 Opitutales bacterium
GCAGTTTTCGATTTTCTTCTTGGAAAATACTAGCATCACGTTTCCCAAGATTTGAGAAATCAACTCCATCATTTTCATCATCGTCTGAAAGATCGAAAAAGGCTTCATTTTTGGGTGTTACATTGGAAAATTGTTGCTCGTTTTGCGGGTAATTTCCATTATAGCTTCTTTCATCGTATGTAGTGGACGTTGTTGATTTCATTTTTCTCCTTATTTTTGGTTTATAATTGTCAAAGAACAGGTATTTCTGTAATGTCAAGTTAAAAAAACAAAAAATACGCGTTTTTAATCCGCGCATTTTACCTTCAAAAACAAAAAATGTTTACCAATTTATTTTAAGATCCGCCGTTTGAAGTTGGGTTAGATAATTCTCTTCGGAGCCGTTGTTCTATACAAGGAATAGCTTTCTCAAGAAACTCTCCGGATTGCATACACTTTTCAATCGCTGTCTTGAGTAATGTGATCCGCGTCTTAACAGCTTCAATACAATCTATGGGACCTCCCTGTTCCTTGGGTAAAGATTGCCTCAAAAACATACTTTCAACAGGACTATCGCCAACCGTTCCTATTATAAAATAACCACTACAATCCTTCATCGTTGCCGTTGATTTTCCGTCACCCTTATGCCATTTTAAAAAATCTTCATAAGGTTTTATACACTCCCCTACCGTGGGTCCACTTTCTGAAACTTTGATCTTTTCTAAAGATCCGAAAGTAATCTTTAAATCTTGAAGTTTTGTAATATCGGTCTTAATGCGCTCAGCTTTTTCATTATTCGCTTTGCGTAAGTTCACTTTTTGCTCAAAGAGACTCCCAAGTTCATTATACAATCTCTGAGACTCTTCCGCGTTCAAACATCTGATGGTTTTGGGCTTATTGCCTTCAATATACTCTATAATGACTTTGTCGTCTTCTGTTTTGTCTGCAGCAACGGTTATATTTCCTACATTTACAATCTCAGTAGGAGGCTCATTTGGCGACGGCGGAACGTCGTTAATGCCGGGGTATTTTCCTGCCGCTTTCTGCGGTCCAACACGAAAATCATCAAATTTGATTAAACCAGATAGATATTTATAAATCCCATCGTAACAGGCTTTCGTCTCATTTTGATTAACAAGCTCTTGTTGGACACCCTTTTGCGTAAGCATCAGAGATAATATATGAATAAAATTATCATATATTTGTTTCGGGAAATTCTCGCGTTCAGTGTGAAATACCCTAGATAGGGTGTTGCGTTGCTCCTCGGTTAATCCTGCAATAGCCTTACGCTGATTTAAAGTTAAATTTTGCATGATCAAAAGTAGTTTCCCAACTTCCTTGTCGGATACATTTTGATCGCCTATTCCTAGTCCTTGTTTTAGCTGATCGAGCGGTAAATTTTTCAATTTTTTGATATCACCATCATCCCAAAATTTACCAACAGGCAATTTTAACACATCTTCCAAGCTAATATTAAGTTTCAACAAGAAACTAAGCATATCCTCATTAACATCTACTTGGCTGTTAGACAACTGAACTTTTACATTTTCTAAAAAGGTGTGCGTAACAGCACGATGACACATATCAAAAATGGTCCTCATGAAGCCAAAATTTTTCGTATCACTGAAATATGATTCAAAAAATTCCCTGCTCAAAACTCCGTTTTTTTTGCCTTTACCTAGGAGAATATCTAAATATTTATTGTCCTCCCTGTTTTTATGATCATCGTCCTGAGAAGCCTCTGTTGAAATTCCTCCTTCCAAAGAAGCTTTCCTTAAGGATTCAACAAATTGAGTGTATTTTTCGACAATACCCAATTGTAGACCTGGCAAGCACAGAAATTGCAACATTTTAGTTGAAATATCACTAGGAGGGACATTCCACCAATTTTTAGCGGGATTCAAGAGAAAATCCCTCAAAGGTTCTCCCTGCCAACTAAGACTTGCAGAACTATCGGTACCAGCATGGTGAAAATTACCGTCATTCTTTAATTTGATAATTGGCATTTTGAGGTTTTGTCCATCAGATCCGAGAACCCGTTTATCGCAACATTGCGACATCAGAGCAAAAATAGCATCTCGCAACTCGTCCCGAATAACTGGTGTGAATATTGAGCTCAACAACTTTCCAGAAATAACTGCTTCGTTAGATAGAACAACCGCATCAACCATATGTAATAAAGTTGCAGCGGCAATATAAGCATCATCCATATCACTACTGTTACTGAGTATACTTGGTAAGTGAGTTAAACAACGCTGTATGGTCTCGATTAAAAAATGACTCTTGCCGTCTTGATTTATAACATTTTCAAAAAGTTCCACTGAATTCCGTAATCGTAAAATACAGCGCTCAACATCGGATATTGGCTGAGTATTGTCGTTGTTATTGATATCAGCATTGCCCCTTTTTTCGAGAATGGCTTTTGTTTTTTTAGTGATCTCAAACTTTAACACTTGTTTATAAAATTTCGGGAACCACGTCAAAACAACATCTATCTCAGCAATAGAACATGAGGTTCTGCCAAAAATATCACTCAATTGCCATGATGGAAGGATTTTGACCTCCCCCGCATTTTGAACATCGGTAATACTGTTAGAAGCCCTATCTTCAATGGTGATTCCATTAGCGCCCTTATTGACTACAAAATTTTTAGTTTCGACAGATTGGTCCAAACATATACACCCAATGCTGGTCGACTGTCCCAAACTTTTTAAAGAAAAATAACCATCCTTGACTTCGATTTTACATATCTGAAGTAGTACGCATGTTACCAAACGCACCACCTTTATATCCGGGTTCGGACCATAGCAATCAACACAAAATTCACATCTAAATTTCGCACCAAAATCTCGTCCACCTTCAACAACATGGAAATACAGATCTAGCCCTTTGTACTTCGTATAAACAACGGAATATTCTTTTCTTTGCTTATTTTTAAGGTACAAGTACCGCTTGCGTATTTCAAAAACAGGAACATCCTGCACCATTTTTTGCTCAGGCGTACCGTTATCATTTGCACTATTCTGAATTTGCTTAGGTGCGTTTTTGGAAACATAATTCGCAATCGCATTGCACGCTGCTATATTCGGAGTCCCTTCAACCGCCGCCTTCACACACTGCAGATCTTGCTCACATTCACTCAACGCTATTGTTTCGTTGCATACATTTTGTGCATACAAATCACTTTTTTCATCGGCACTTTTAAGTTCCCGTGTCTTAAGCGAAGTGTTTTTAATAGAAGAAGTATTTTTTGCTCCATCGTTTGAAGTCAACAACCGCCAATTTGGAGCCCAAAGCCATTCAAGACATTTTGAATAAGAAATGTTGCTTGTTTTATTTGCAGATGCTTGTGTGTCGGCAATCGACCTCTTTTGCGACGTATCTTTACCTACTCCATCACTCATAATTTACCGAATCTCAGACGAGAGAGTATCGGCATTCAACAAAAGTGTCAACATTTATCCGGTCTTTGAAAGCTAGGCAATGGGCCGACCAAAATACTCTGGAAACGAATAAACAAAGTTCAAAATCAACGAACCCACCTGGCTGCCTGACCAGGATTCGAACCTAGACAAACTGAACCAAAATCAGTTGTGCTACCATTACACCATCAGGCATCATACACGATCATTCAACAATCGAAGGCCAGCGCTAACGTGTATATATTCCACCTACTGAGTCAAGTTTTTCTTAAAATTTTATATCTACTCGGCCTGCGAATGGGTGCTCTCATTTGCCGTTGTAAAATCCCATAACTTTACTATGCACAGTCTCAAGTGGTCGTTTTTCCCAAAATTGAAGAGATTTTTTCGGGCATTAAAGGGTATGTTGATTCTTCTTTTTGCCACACCGCTTCTTATAGTTTTATAAAATCTTTACCAAATGAGACAAAGGTTTGCTTAGCCTGTTCTGGTGGTAGTGATTCAGTTTTTTTGGTGCTACTATTTTGTGCATATTTTCCAAATCTCGCAAAAAATGCTTCAATCTTGCACCTAAACCATAACCTACGCGGTAAAGAGTCAGATGATGATGAACAATATGTTAAGAACTTGGCTGAACAACTTGGTTTAAATTTTTTTTCTGGGAAATTAAAAAACATCGAAACCTTTTACTCTGAAGGTACTTTGCATGATATACGACATAAATTTTTTGCAGAAAAAATGCGCAGCATCGGGTCAAATATTCTGCTTCTCGGGCAACAAAAAAACGATATAGCCGAAACTGTGATCATGCGCTTATCTCGTGCAAGCGGGTTGGATGGGCTATCTGCTCCACATGAAATTCGAAAATTTTCAAATGGTCAGATCAGAATACGTCCAATTTTGTTCATCTCAAAGGTGAGGATTGAATCAATTTTATCCAATCTTGGTATTTCGTGGCGTATAGATTCTAGTAATTTGCAGTGCGATTACTTCAGAAATGAAGTTCGAAATGTTGTACTAAAAGCGATTCAAGAATTTGCCAAACAGTATGACATCGTAGAAAATTTCGCAGAAAGTCAGAAGCAAATAGTTGAGGCCAATGAAGCAATCGAAATGTTCGCTAGTAATCATCTAGCAAAAATGGAAATCACAAATAAACTCAACCTCTCTGAAATAAGACATCTCCCGGTTGCTATCCTTCGTCGGATACTCAACAAATGGTTAGCACATAATAACATTTCCGTTAAAAAAACTGAATTCGATTCCCTCTTGCAACAAATTCGAGAAAAAGAAACCTCAGTTTTCAACTGTTTAGAAAATAAACAATTGCAGTTACAAGGCGATATTTTGAAGGTTGTACACCAAAACCAAAGGTCTCACTCGAAACCATTTTCGATACAGTGGATACATGGCGAAATATTCTTACCGAATGGCAAAAGTCTAAAGAAGAGACTGTTTACCATTGACCAAAAATCTCTGAAAAAAATACTTCAATGCGATACATCATCTGAAGCGTATATCGCATTTTCTGAAACGCTAACGGTCAAAAATTTTTGTGCTGATGAACAATACACTCGTTTTGGTCATAGTACACCGAAAAAACTGAAGGCATTCTTGAGAAACAAAATTGAATGTTTCAAAGAAGAACCGATGTTGTACATTAATCGCGATATTTGCTGGATTCCGGGGCTATCTGTGGCCGATACATATAAAATAAAAGCGAACCATAAGCATGCTCTTTTGTTGACATATTCATGATGCACATTACTAATTCGGCCCTAACGGGTGCATCGAGGTAAATCCTAAAATAAATTATGGCACGTAAGAAAAATAATACGAAATTCATCCTACAATTCCGGGTCATGGCAATATGGCTCATCCTAATTTTAGCAATATTTGCGTTGTGGAATGTTTATAACCCAGATATGGCGCCGTACACGCGTGTATCATGGCCGGTCAATAAAGTAATTGAGGCATCGGAAAGGAACCAGATCATCAGTGGAGTTATACAATCTGTACCCGCCAATGGTCCAGAGTGGTATAAAATATACGGTGAAGTGAAGCTTGATAAAAGTGTACAACTTCCAAATGGGCAGAACAAAAACAGTATCTACTTTGAATCTCAGGGTCGTTTAACAAATGATCGTTACAACCGTCTACTTAGCTCATCTCTTGCTTGGCGTGAAAAACCATCATCTACGATTTGGACAGAGATTTTGATTGGCGTACTGCCATTTTTGATAATATTTGCGATCATATACTTTTTCATCGGTCGACAGATCCGAGGTGCGGGGAAAACCGCCATGGGGTTCGCCAAAAGTCGGGCAAAACTGTTAACCGAGGATAAAAAAAAGGTTACATTTGCAGATGTTGCAGGTTGTGATGAAGCAAAAGAAGAAATCGCCGAGATCGTAGATTTTTTAAAAAATCCAAAAAAATTTAACGATGTTGGTGGTCGAATCCCAAAAGGATGCTTGCTATTCGGGCCTCCGGGTACAGGTAAAACTCTACTTGCGAAAGCAGTTGCTGGTGAAGCAGACGTGCCATTTTTCAGCATCAGTGGATCAGATTTTGTAGAAATGTTTGTTGGTGTTGGTGCGTCGAGGGTCCGAGATTTGTTCGAACAAGGACGCAAAAATGCACCGTGTATATTATTTATCGATGAAATCGATGCTGTTGGCCGTCAGCGTGGAGCTGGACTTGGTGGAGGAAATGATGAACGTGAACAGACATTAAATTCTCTTTTGGTTGAAATGGATGGCTTTGATGGTCGCGAGGGCGTAATTATTGTGGCTGCCACCAATCGGCCAGATATATTGGATTCCGCTTTATTGCGTCCAGGTCGATTTGACCGTCAAATCGTTATCGATCTCCCGGATCTACATGGAAGAGAGGAAATTCTAAAAGTACATGCGAAAAAGATTAAATTAGACAGTTCTGTTGATCTCCTGAACGTTGCTCAGGGTACACCGGGATTTTCAGGTGCCGATTTGGAGAACTTATTAAATGAGAGCGCCCTGCTTGCCGCACGTAATAACAAAAAGTCGGTCTCTAAACAAGATATCAACGAAGCACGAGATAAGGTATCGTTTGGACGTGAAAGAAAAAAGTTAATGGATGATAAGGATAAAAAAATTACCGCATATCACGAGGCCGGACATGCGATCGTACAAGCAATTGTCGATGATGGTAATCTTCCGGTACATAAGGTAACGATCATCCCTAGAGGTCAAAGCTTGGGAATGACAATGATGACCCCAGTTAAAGATATTTTAAACAAAACAAAGGATGAGCTACTTGCTGACGTTTGTTGTTCCATGGGAGGTAGAGTAGCTGAAGAGCTTATATTTGGGGAAATTACCACCGGCGCATCGTGCGATATCAAACAAGCCACAAAGACCGCCAGAAAGATGGTGTGTGACTGGGGAATGAGTATATTGGGACCAATTGCTTACGGCGAAAACCAAGATCATATCTTCCTGGGTCGTGAAATTTCACGTTCTCAAAATTACAGCGAAGAAACGGCGAAAAAGATCGATGCTGAAGTCATTAAAATTGTGGAGATTGAATACAAACGTGCGAAACAGATCCTCACAGATAAGCGTAAATTACTCGAAAAACTTGCTCAAGCACTGCTTGTACATGAAACAATCGAGGGCAAAAATGTATATGAATTGGTACAAACTGGTGATTTTGTAACACCGATCGAGTACCATCAGCATAACGATTCTGATGAAGAAAACTCTAAAAAGGTAAAAGATAGCAAGGACACAAACGATTCCAAAAAAATAAAAAAAAATAGTAATCACAATAAAAGCACGAATACCTCGAACACAGAGGTAAAAAACGATAAATCGAAAACGGTTAAATAAGTATGGAAGAAAACTTAAACGAAGGGGAAAATAATTCTCCATTTGATGAGCTAAAAAAACAGATCAACGATATATTTGGTTCACCGATTGGTAAAGTTAGTTTAATGCCAATGTCGTTTGGAGGAAGCCGCAAACAGCAAGAAAAAGATGACGAATCAGCCAAAGAGTTCATAAAAAAGATAAAGAATTTCGATCTAAAACCTCACGATATAAAGTCGTACCTCGATAGATTTGTTATCAAGCAAGATGAAGCGAAAAAGGTTCTATCCGTGGCGATATGCGATCATTTTAACCACATAAAGCGCTGTTTGCATGATCAAGATCTGCATAAACAAGAATATAATAAACAAAACGTTTTATTACTCGGACCAACTGGTGTTGGGAAAACATATCTGATCAAAAATATCGCTAAATTAATCGGGGTACCATTCATCAAGGTTGATGCTACGAAGTTTTCTGAGACCGGGTATATTGGTAACGACGTAGATGATATGATTCGAGATCTGGTAAAAGTTGCTAACGGGAATACCGATATCGCACAGTATGGAATCGTTTTTATAGATGAGATTGATAAGATCGCGTCTTCTACAGATAGTGGCAATCGTGATGTTTCTGGCCGTGGAGTACAAATTAACCTTCTCAAACTTATGGAAGAAAGCGACGTTAATTTGTTCAGTCAAACAGATGTGATGGCACAATTTAAAGCGGTCATGAGCATGGGAGATAAAAAACAGGCAACTGGGATAAACACCAAACATATTCTGTTCATCGCTAGTGGAGCGTTTGACAAACTTAGCGATATTATAAAGTCCCGTGTTGGGATGCGTAGTATCGGGTTCGGAATGAAGTCCGATGAACAAGACAGCGACGATATGTATCATTTTTTGAGACAAGCAACCACTGCAGATTTTATAAAATTTGGATTTGAACCCGAGTTTGCTGGTCGTTTGCCGGTCAGAGTAGCATGTGAACAATTAAACGCTAATAATTTACGCGATATTTTAGTCTCATCTGAAGGATCAATTCTTAAGCAATATATTGACGATTTTGCCGGTTACGGAATAGAATTATCAATTAAGGATGATGCTATCAACGAAATTGCGGAGCGAGCGTCTAAGGAACAAACAGGTGCACGCGGATTATTAACGGTCCTTGAGCAGACCTTTCGTAATTTTAAATTCGAGTTGCCATCAACTGATATCCGCAAACTCGTCATAACCAAAAAACATATTCTGAATCCAGATCGAGAGCTACAAAAATTAATCAAAAAATGACGTACCATCTTGAAAATCAAAAGCTATTCGATCTACAAACCGCTTGCGATATACGTGAACGATTACGTAATTCTGGCAAAAGGGTGGTATTAACAAACGGGTGCTTTGATCTTTTACATGCCGGACATATATTTTCGATCACACAAGCAGCAGATTACGGGGATTCGTTATGGGTAGCCCTAAATTCTGATCTAAGCGTAAAAAAAATTAAAGGAGATAAACGACCGATCTTTAATGAACAGGTTCGGGCATATATGCTATCTGCCCTGGGAAAAGTTCAAGGTATATTCATATTTGATGGGCCAAATTTGGCCAACGAAATTCTCAAATTCCAACCAGATGTTTATGTAAAATCTGGAGATTATTCTCTTTCAAAACTGAACCAAGACGAACTTTCTTCTTTGCAAAGCGTACACACGGATATACGATTCGTCCCGTTTCTTGAAGGCTTTAGCACCACAAGTATTCTCCAAGAAATTGCCAAAAAAATTAGCGAAGATTAGTGTCTGTAAACATCGTGTAAACGAATCAAGCCAACAACCTTTGAATTATTTGGATTTATCACCGGTAACACAGAGATCTGTGATGCACGTCCTTCCATAATTGCAATGGCATCCCCTAAACTCGCATCTGGTTGAACAACAGTCGGGTTACGAATAGCGATATCCGATACTTTAAGTTCATCGATATTAACCTTATTTTGCAACGATCGACGAATATCACCATCAGTAATAATTCCAATTAATTCACCCGTTTTTCCCATAATTAGAGCAGCGCCCAACGGATGGTTTGTCATCTCAATAACCGCTTTTCGCAAGGAATCTTCCATTTCGACGCATGCGCATTTATTTAATCGCTGCATAACATCTGAAACGTGCAGTAATAAGTTCCTGCCAAGCTGGCCAGCCGGATGGTAACGCGCAAAATCAAGCTTCGAAAATCCTCGCGCATGCATAATTTCTACTGCTAGTGCATCACCGATAGCCAAACTAACTATCGCACTCGTTGTTGGAAGTATCTTCAATGGATCGGCTTCTTTAGCAAACGAAATATCAATGACCACATCTGCAGACTCCGCCAAAGGTGAGCTCATATCTCCTACTATCGCAATTATAGGTGAATGAAAAAGTTTAAGCGTTGGAACCAAACGCAGTACCTCGTCGCTTGCACCGCTTTTGGACAATAAAATTGTTGGATCTCCCGGAGAATAAACCCCCAGATCACCATGTGCAGCTTCCGAAGGATGTAAAAATACTGCCTGCTGTCCAATACTTGAAAGGGTAGCTGCTATTTTTCGCGCGATATGTCCAGATTTACCCATCCCGCAGACAACAATCTTCCCGTGATGCTTCAAAATTATCTCAAGAGCACGTTCAAATTGTTCACCTATTTTCTCGCTCGCCGAGCGGATGGCATCACTTTCCGTATTCAACAACTGTTTAGCATACTCAAGCATTTTAGATCACCTTTGTAGCAAATTTCTCGCCCGTTCCAAATCTTCTGGGGTATCAATTCCGATAGTTCGATTTGAGGTTTCGACAGTATCGATAAGAAAACCGTTCTCCAAGAAACGCAATTGTTCCAATTTTTCAATAAATTCGAGCTTACCTTTCACCATGTCATGATATCGCTCGAGTACCGCGCGACGATAGCCATATATTCCAATGTGGCCGTAATAATCGGCATGTTTCATCCATTTAGAAACATCCTTTTCATCCCGGACATATGGAACTATACTGCGTGAAAAATATAATGCACGCCCGGCATAGTTGATGATAACTTTCACGCAATTCGGATCAGCTACGTCTTCCATATTTTCAAACTTGAAAATAGGAGTGAATATATCTGCGTCACTTACAGCTGCTTTCGTCAGCATCCGATCGATAATCTCAATGTCAAAAAATGGTTCATCTCCCTGTATATTAATTATAAAATCACCAGGTAACTTATCCAAAACACTCACTATACGCTCGGTTCCAGAGACACATTTATCACTCGTTTCGATAACCTGCGCTCCGAAATTCGTGGCAACATCTTTCGCTTCATCAGAATCTGTAAGAATAAAAATATTGTTCACACCACGGCAAGTACGGGTACGATCAAAGACATGCTGTAAAACGGATTTCCCACACAAATCGGCAAGTATTTTCTTCGGAAAGCGGGAAGAGTTTAAGCGAGCTGGGATACAAATCGTAACTTGCATAGCTTAATGCTTGGAATCTTTGTCCCGTATCGCGACCAACAATTGCTTCCCCGCACGGAATTTTACAACCCTATGCTCAGGGATGACAACAGTATGAGATGGACAATTTGGGTTACGTCCTACCCTGCTCTTCCGAATTTGTTGCTCAAAAACACCGAAATTTCGGAATTCAATATTACGACCGGCAACAAGAGCCTTGAATAAGGTGTCCAAAAAAATATCCAAGAGCGCACTAATATCAACTCGTGACAACTCAGTCTGCCGATAAACTGACTCAATTATTTCCTTCTTCGTTAGATTCTTGTCCATTTGGTTCAATTTTATTAAAAAATATTAGCCTCTCGCATGCATATGCTTACCTTGGGCATGTGAACGAACACGCTTCCCTTGTACACTAGGATTTGAGGAGACGTATGGAATGCCTTTAGCCTCGCAGATCACAGCACGGCGGCTTAAACGAACACGACCTTTATCATCCACCCCAATGCACTTTACAATAACTTCGTCACCCACTTTGCATACATCCTCTGGATTCTCAACCCGAAAATCGGCGAGTTCAGAAACATGTACTAAACCTTCTTTGCCAGGTAAACATTCTACAAATATACCAAATTCTTTGATTGAACGCACGATCCCGCGATAAACTTTATCGATCTCGATATCGCAAACTATCGCATTTACCTCATTGAGTGCATAAGTCAGCGATTCTTCATTGTTGGCATAAATAGCTACGCGGCCATCATCATTGATATCGATTTTTACGCCTGCGGTATCGGTAATGTGTTTAATAGTCTTTCCGCCAGGCCCAATGAGTGCCCCAATTTTACCTGGATCAATTTGTAGAGTATATATTCTCGGAGCATTTTCCTTCAATTCGCCGCGCGGCTCTGATTGTACACCGGCCATGATGTCCAATATTTTGAAACGAGCTTCGCGACTCTGAAAAATTGCTTGCTTCGCGAGTTCAAGAGGCAATCCATCGATCTTTAGATCAAGTTGGACGCCTGTAATACCATGCCTCGTCCCACATAATTTGAAATCCATATCCCCAAAATGATCCTCTGTCCCGATAATGTCGGTCAATAGTACACTGGCCACGATATCGTTACATTCATTTTTTCTGGTCACTAGTCCGACCGATATTCCAGCTACCATATCGCTAATCGGAACACCAGCATCCATAAGCGCCAAACAACCACCACATACACTCGCCATAGACGAAGATCCGTTCGATTCCAAAATATCCGATACTACCCGAACAGTATATGGGAATTCCTCCTCAGATGGAACCACAGGAGACAATGAACGCTCCGCAAGTGCACCATGACCAATTTCACGACGCCCAACAGAACCAATCCTTCCCGTTTCACCAACAGAAAATGGTGGAAAATTATAGTGCAAATAAAAAGATTTCGAGGAAATCCCACCGGTTATAGCATCAATTTCTTGGGAATCTTTTGAACAACCCAAAGTCAAAGAGACAAGTGCTTGCGTCTCCCCGCGTTGAAACAGGGCCGAGCCATGAACGATCGGTAAAACTCCAACAGCACATTCTATCGGACGAATTTCTGTCAAACCTCTACCATCAACACGCCTGGAAAGATCTAAAATATTATCGCGGTATAGCTTTTCCTGCAACTCCTCGAAAGCCATGCTTACCTGATAAGAGTGATCCTCATCTTCTCCTAATTCGGCATTCACAACCTCCATGGCTTCCTCTTTTATTGCCGCTACCGCATTTTCGCGATCCAGTTTACCCGGTTGAAAAACAGCAGCGCTAAGTCTATCATTAAATCGACTGCAAATTTCAAAAATTGTAGGATCAACAAGAATAAGTTCAAATTCTTTCTTCTGTTTCCCTACCATATTCGCCAATTCACGCTGTGCAGCAATAATCGCTTGAATTTGTTGCTGGCCAAACTCCAAAGCCTCACAGAACCGTTCCTCTGGAATTTGATCGGCATTTCCCTCGATCATCATCATATTTTTTTCATTGCCGACGTAGATCAAATCAAGCGTCGAGCGCAACATTTCCGAATTCGTTGGATTAGCCACAAATTCGCCATCAATTTCTGCAATACGTACACATCCGATCGGGCCAAACCACGGGATATCTGAGCACATTAGCGCGGCAGAAGCACCGTTTACCATCAAAACATCAGCTTCATTTTCAGAATCTGTAGAAAATAGCGTACCAATAACTTGAACCTCATTGAGAAAACCTTTAGGGAATAAAGGACGCAACGGGCGGTCACACATACGCGCGGTCAAAATCTCTTTTTCGCTCGGCTTCCCTTCCCGTTTCCCATACCCACCTGGCATTCTACCAGCTGCGGAAAATTTTTCACGATAATCAACAGTTAATGGGAAAAAATCTTGTCCAGGGGCAACTGACGGAGATACGACAGCTGTAACCAAAACATTCGTTTCTCCAAGGGTAACTAAAACTGCCCCATTCGCTTGCTTAGCGAGCGTACCAGTTGAGAATTTCAAACCAAGACCAGGTACCTCGACCTCATATTTTTGTTTCATCATTATTTCTTTATTTCACCCACACATCTAAGCAGTAAGTCTTCCGTTTTTCCGTCAAACAGGAAACAAAGCGTAGCTACTGCCAACATATCAAAACGCCAAAACTATTTACGTAAATTTAACTTTTGAATAATATTTTTATACGAATCAGCGTTATTTTTTTTCAAATACTTCAACAATTTTCTCCGACGATTAGCCAACGCAATCAAACCATGCCTCGAATGAAAATCTTTGACATGCGTCTTCAAATGCTCGGTCAAATGTTTAATCCGACTCGTAAGAAGCGCAATTTGCACCTCACTTGAACCAGTATCTCCTTCATGTTGAGAAAACTTTTTTATTATTTCTTCCTTATTCATTTATCTTTCCGTAATTTCACGATTATTGGAGCTTAAACCTTATAAACCCGAAGAAGAGTCCTGACCCTTTCTTCCGTTATAATATCGTGCTAGTTACACGATACTAATCGCGGGGATTTCCCTAACGCTCACAACCCAACTTGCTTATTGCGTAGCCGTTTACAAGAAAATTTTCTACAAAAAATAAAACTTTGAGTAAGCGATATTTATTGTTGCTTATAAGCCGATTAAATCCAACATCGCCCCAATGGTCAACAGCTGGGAAAATTTTTCAAAACACCTCATTCATAATGAAAAACTTGGAATCTCCCTAGATTTTTCTGGAATGGGGATGGAGGATTCATTTTTTAAAAAAATCGAACCCAAAGTAGCTAAGGCGTACAAAGATATGTCCGTCTTAGAATCTGGTGGAATCGCGAATGTTGATGAAAATCGTCAAGTCGGACATTATTGGCTGCGCAACCCAAGTATCGCACCAACACCGGAGATAGGAACGTTAATAGAATCGACAATTAAGGACATACGAGATTTTTCACAGGATGTACATTACGGTAACATCCGCGGACAAGGTGGAAATTTTAAAAATATTCTATGTATCGGAATTGGAGGATCTGCACTTGGACCACAGTTGCTATATACTACTCTTGCGACGACCCCGAAATTACGTGTATTTTTCATAGATAACACGGATCCAGATGGGATCGACACTGTGTTAAACGAGCTTTCTGACCAGCTTGATCGAACATTGGTGGTCGTTACTTCGAAATCAGGTAGCACACCAGAACCAAGAAATGCGATGTTTGAGACCATGCATGTATATGCACAGAATAATATTTCTTTCCCAAAACAGGCAGTCGCGATCACAGTAAAGGGAAGCAAGTTATATGACCTAGCTTCTCGTGAGGGCTGGGTACGAACATTCCCAATGTTTGAGTGGGTCGGTGGGCGAACAAGCGTGACATCGAGTGTCGGGTTATTACCTGCAGCGCTTGCCGGAATCGATATAAAAAGTTTTTTGTCAGGCGCCAAAGATATGGATACTTGGACACGTATACATTCTCCACAAAATCCTGCAATGATGCTCGCATTAGCCTGGTACTTTGCAACGGATGGGAGGGGCACCAAAGATATGGTCATAATTCCTTACAAAGATCGATTATCCAATTTTTCAAAGTATCTACAACAGCTGATCATGGAATCTTTAGGGAAGGAAAAAGATTTGAATGGAAATATCATCAATCAAGGCATCGCTGTATATGGCAACAAAGGTTCAACTGACCAGCATTCATATATTCAACAATTGCGAGATGGGGTAAATAATTTCTTTGCCACCATTATCGAAGTACTCACCCCACGAAGTGGTAATTCGATCGAAATTGAACCGGATATTACATCTGGCGATTATTTACACGGATTTTCAATCGGTACCGAACAGGCAATATCATCGAACAATCGTCAAACAATTGTCATAACGATCAATAAATGCGACGCTTATTCCCTTGGGATGCTGATCGCACTTTATGAACGAGCAGTGGGCTACTATGCATCTATGATCGGAATAAATGCTTATCATCAGCCTGGTGTTGAAGCTGGTAAAAAAGCTGCTGCGAATGTTTTAAATCTTCAGAAATCGATACTTTCTCTATTAAAAAAGAACGACAAGAAACCTTTGAGCTTGAGCCAAATATTTGCGGCTTTAAATTTACCAGATGATGCTAAAAAGACGGCTTTCAAAATTCTGGAACAGCTATCTGTATCACGTCCAGAGCTCAAGAGAACATTTTCTGAACATTCTTTAGAAGAAAACATTTACAC
>JAIDVZ010000032.1 GCA_029059365.1 Opitutales bacterium
AATCAGCATGTTCTCAATTATCATTATGAGGTCGATTACAGAATAGGTAAGAATAAGAGAACAGTAAAATCTCAAAATTTTAAGCTGAATATTGTCAATCGATATGTGGTTGGCTTTGAGTGCAATCGCGGTAAGCCTTATAGTAAGATTTCTTTATTAGGGCGCGGTTTTATTGATGGTGATCATGTCGTCATCGGGGGATGTCCGTGTGAGACTACCTTTGTTTCGCCAAATGTTTTGACCTTTATTGTCCCTTTTATTGAGAACGGAGGATCATATAAAGCGATTCTTGACAGTGAAAACGGTGATATTGGTCTTGGGGAATTTTTGGTTGATCCACTCATGATAACCGTGTCACCTGCGGAAATTGACCTTTCGACGCAGGATAAACAAGTGTTGACGATCTCGATAGATATCGATGCCCCAGAGGCTGGGTTACCACTTGATATTACAACTAATATACCAGACAGTGTGATTATGCATGAAGTTTCGATTCGGCCAGGGATGCGCTTTGTACGTGCGGTTATAGAAGGCGGTGTTCCGGGCAAAGGATCGTTATTTATAAGCGCTCCCGGGTTTTCAGAGCGTGTAGTCCCAATCACAGTGCGAGGTGATGATAATTTGATTGAGATTGAAGGTGTCGGTAATAGCGAGTATTCAAGTTTGACTGATCTGAATAACGGCGTAATCTTAGAGGAGTGATAATCTCATCAACCGAGTTAAATAGCCTCCTCAATGTACATAATTCCTGTCCGCATGACTTTCTTGGCATGCATGAAGTTAAAGGGGGAGGGATTGTTGTTCGTGCTTACCTGCAGGATGCTCAAACATGCGATGTAGTTGATAACGATACCGGCAAATTTTACAAACTTGAGAAAATCGATCAAAGCGGTTTTTTTGAAACCTTTTTCCCGGAGAAAAAGCGTTTTAAATATTCTTTCCGTAAAAGAAATTTTTCTGATGCTGTAGAGGAATTCCGCGATCCTTATTCCTTTTTGCCAACAATCACTGATTATGATTGTGAGTTGTTCGCGATTGGGAAAAATTATGAGATTTATAAAAAACTTGGATCTAATTTCCGCATAATTGACGGGGTGCCGGGATATGCATTTGGTGTTTGGGCACCTAATGCACGTGCAGTTTCTGTGGTAGGGGATTTTAACCATTGGGATGGACGATATCATCAGATGCGCATGCTCGGAAGATCGGGAATTTGGGAGATTTTTATACCTAATTTACGTGAATTTTCGAATTATAAATATCAAATTTTGAATGCGCGTGGGACTTTGGTGTTAAAATCAGATCCATACGCTGTGCACTTCGAAGGTGCTCCAAATAATTCTTCAAAGCTATTTAATATTACAGGTTACGATTGGCACGATGATGAGTGGATGATCAGAAGATCAAAGGCTATTCCCCAAAAAGAGCCGATTTCAGTATATGAGTTGCATATGGATTCGTGGAAACGCATAGTTGAAGAAAATAATCGTCCACTAACATATAGGGAATTTACTGATCATTTAGTGCAGTATTTATCAGACATGCACTTTACGCATGTTGAATTACTGCCGCCGACGGAACATCCATTTTTAGGATCTTGGGGATATCAAGTAACTGGTTTTTTTGCCCCAACTCACAGATATGGTACCCCATTAGATTTCATGTATATGGTGGATAAACTGCATGAAAATAACATTGGAGTGCTTATCGATTGGGTACCAGCGCATTTCCCAAAAGACAGCTTCGCGCTCGAAGATTTTGATGGTACAAAATTGTATGAACACGAAGACCCTAGACTTGGGTATCATGAAGAATGGGGGACATTAGTATTTAATTATGATCGCAATGAAGTTCGGAATTTTTTGTTAGCTAGCGCATATAGCTGGGCTGAACGTTTTCATATAGATGGAATACGTGTCGATGCTGTAAGTTCGATGCTGTATCGTGATTATTCGCGTAAAGATGGACAATGGTTATCGAATAAATACGGAGGAAGAGAGAATATTGAAGCTATCGAGTTTTTGAGGGAATTAAATATTATAATGCATTCCTATTTTAAAGGATTCATCACAATCGCAGAAGAATCGACATCATTCAGCGGTGTTACTCGGCCCGTATATTGTGATGGTCTTGGATTTGATTTTAAATGGAATATGGGGTGGATGCACGATGTATTATCGTATTTTTCTAAGGATCCAATTTTCCGAAAATTTCATCATAATCAGCTAACATTCGGCATGTTATACCAATATTCTGAAAACTTTATTTGTGCGCTGTCGCACGATGAAGTTGTTCATGGTAAAAGTTCGTTAATTTATAAAATGCCTGGTATGTCGGTACATGATAAGCTCGCTCATCTGCGTTCATTGTACGCATATATGTGGTTTTGGCCTGGTAAAAAGACCTTGTTCATGGGTTCCGAGTTTGGTCAAACCGCAGAATGGAATTACGAAAAATCTTTGGATTGGCATCTTTTGCAGTATCCTGACCATGTCGGTGTACAAAATTTGGTTAGAGATTTAAACAAGTTATACCAAAAATATCATTTTTTGAGTGAATATGAGCTTCAATCTGGTGGATTTGAATGGATTTGTTGTGACGATTGCGATAATTCAGTGGTTAGTTTCATACGCCGTGGACAAAAAACAAACGAAGAATGTATTGTTGTCTGTAATTTTACCACAATTGAAAGACATAATTATCGTATTGGTTCTAATATATGCGGTGAATGGCAGGAAATTTTGAATACAGATTCTTCGTTTTATGGCGGAGAAAATCGTGGAAATTACGGCATGATTCATGCGGAATCCATCCCGTTTCATGGGCGACCGTTTTCTATTAGCCTTTATTTGCCGCCATCTAGTGTATTAGTTTTTATGCCTAAATGAAAAAATACGCAACATAAGCTGCGTATTCTCTCATATCGTTTCTCCTGAAAAAATTAATTAGGCGATTGTTATACTTTTATCAAGATAAACATCTTGTATAGCGTGTAACAA
>JAIDVZ010000033.1 GCA_029059365.1 Opitutales bacterium
ATTTTAGGGTGCGCTTGGCGATACGAACGGCTTCTGGTGGAATATTTTTTAGTCCATCCAACGCAAACTCTGTGTATAAGCAGGGAAATTTAACATATAAAACAAGTGACGGGGCAGCGGATAACGTGCGCGGAGATTTGTTTTTTGTTGATATTACCGTGCGCGCACTACCAAATTCTTGTATCCCTAGGCTGCGTAAACACTCCCAAAAGCATCACCTGTCATTGAACGAAATTTTCCCAAATCACACATGCAAAAGTTTTCGAAGAATTGTGATCAAAGGGCGCTATTTTTAGAAAAATTTTGGGCAATGTTAAACGGATTTTTATCAACTTTTGGAAACAAAAACATACTGATCTTCGATAATATTTTTTCCAAAAAATAAGTCATAACTTGCGAAAAAATCACTGTCGGAATCAGAGACAACGCTCGAGATTTTGTCATTTGCGTAGCAGCAAAATATGCGATAAACACCAAATTCAATGATTGAACCACAACGAATGGGAAATTTTCGATAAAATTTTTATTGTTTTCTAATATGTAGCGATATATCCCGTAAAAAAACAAATAAATCGCAGCGGCACCGCCAAAGTACGATGTAAAGTTTAGTGCGTCCAATAATAGTCCGCTGAGTATTAGCAGTAAACTTGCTGGAACAATATCCAATATCTCCGCAACAGTCCGTATAATCGCTCCCGCAAAAATAATATACAGATTGTATTGCAATAAGCATGCGTTGCAGAATAGTGTTAGACAAAACACAAACAATATTGAGCAACTCACATAAAACGTCGCCATTATTTCACCTGTAATCTGGATAACACAGCAACTTCACGTATCGTATTAATAAAATTTGCGTCCAACTCTACCTCAGTTTTTGTGAACATCCCGCCATACATATCATCAATTTTGTTTATGTAACCGATTGTCACGCCACCAGGGAAAATATCGCTTAAATATGATGAAACAAGCCTCACTTTGCCTATTTTTCTCGATCTATTTTCAGATAAATTTGTAACAATGTTCTCGGCAATTCCAGAATACTGTGTGAAGTCAGAATTAGCATTTCCGTGAAAAATTACTGGAAAATTGTCATTTTCTAAACAAGCCGACATTCGAAATGTCGGAGCAGATAACAGCTCAACAATTGATAAATTTCGGAAAACTTTTTTGATACGCCCGACCACGATATTGCCAGAAATAACCCCATCTCCAACTTGTATAGCGT
>JAIDVZ010000034.1 GCA_029059365.1 Opitutales bacterium
CTACTGGAACCATCATAACACCATTATGCCTCATGGACCCTACATCGCCCACAGGAAATTCAAGCCAATCGGCTGGTATAAGTCAATCAACTTTAAACGAGTGGATAAATGAAAATCAGTACAACATAGACGCGTGGATAGATAACTTATCTGAGTTTGCCCAAAGTGAGGGTATGTATTACTTTTCGTGTCGTGGTGACACTGCGTGGAAAAAATTGAGAAATTCGGACCTAGCTTGTAGGTTGGTATCGGTAGACCTAGAGTTAGCTTTGCCTATTCTTAATCCACAACTAAAGAAATGTAGACAGTGTAGCATTAATTTGGGTGCTGATGTTACTGGGAATCGCAAATTCGCCTGTGATTCTCTCTATTCATTTTCCGCAGAAAATATCGAAATTTCCTCAAATAGCAATAACGGATTGAACAGAGATGACAAATCCTCACAGACTGTATCAGATGCAGAATTTGTTATCAAGGATTTGGCCACGCGTGGGGGTATCGTAATCGCGGAAATGCAACAAATTCACAACAAGATTGCTTGGAAAGACTTACCTGAAGATCCCGATGAGGACACTTACCAAGTCGACGATATGCCACATCGGTTAGAACTTTACGCAAATATGGCTACCATTGCAGATTCAGGCAAAACTGAGAATGAGGAAGATCTTCGATACGATAAAAATCCGGGAGATGAAACGGCACGGTCCGTTATTTCTACCGCTTATTGTTGCTACGATTCGTTCGGTAAACATTCTACCGGCATAAGCGTCCCAACCCGACCATTTACAGAAGGGGCATCAACGCGTGGCACCGTAATTACTAAAGTCAATCTCGGGAAAAAGCGAACAAAAGAAAATTTTTTCAAGGAAAAACTTTCAAGTGGATTTTATGATCCAAATGCATTTTCTGAACAAATTGTTGAGAAAGGGATGGGGGCAATGCTGAGGGAAGATCAGGGATTTCGAGATATGTATACGTTCATGTTGGAAGATGAAATAGGACAATGCAAAGAAGCAATGGAAGGCTTTAGCGATATAGCAAAGGAAACATTGATAATCTATGCTATGAGTGACTTGTTGATTCCTGACGTAGTTAAAAATTTTAGTGAGTCCGCAAAAGAAGTGTGTAAATTATTGGAGGTAAACATGGAAAACGTAAAAGCAGGAACGTCTCCTGACGAAATAAAAGCAATGGTTGATGGATTCAGTGCAGTCAAAGCTGCAAGAGAGCGAGCGAAATCCGCAGAAGCACGAGCAAAAGCTGCAGAAACGCAACTTCAGAAACTTGCATCTTTACCGCCTGAAACGCAACAAATACTCATTGCTGCGGGGGTTGATATCCCAAAACCGTTAGATGAAAGGTCTGCGTCCAGTAGTGGTGGGGCTTCGAATGCATCTAGCGATCATGAAGTTTCGAGCGAAACTACTACAACCGGGTCAAATAAAGGGGAAACAATATAAAAAAAACCTAACTGAAACCGCATGTTGAATACAACAGTGTTTCCACTCACCTGGGACGATCGCTATTCCACCCCCAGGTGGGTGTTTTAGTGTGTACATCACCTCCTCTGGTCGTAGGTTCGAATCCTACAGGGCCCACCAAATGTCCAATCTGCTTTATCTTTAAAGAAGTTTTCGCATATCCTGAAAAGACCAGATTTATCTGTTTTTAGATTCTTCACACCTATTTGCTTGCCAAAATTTAGCAAAAGGATAATATGAAGCTAAGGTTCGTCACACAGTATGTCTTCTATAAAAAGTACAAACGATTCACAGCCGCCAACGAATACAACTGTAAATTCGGCTGGCACCACACGCAATGCTTCACGCGCTATAAACAATGAAATTAAATTCTCACAAAAAAGTCTGAACTTGCGCAGTGCACGGCGCGCATTGTCAAAACTTTACGACGCTATAAAAAGTAATCAGAATTGGGGATTTTTTAGACTATGGTGGCATTTAGGGTCTATATCCGAAAAAGAAATTGCAGCAGCCCTCGATGGACTTTCATCGGATCAAAAGCTAATTGCGTTAAAAGAAATCGTAGAAAATATTTCAAATTCCCCGCAATCAATAAGAGATGATTTAGTAAACTCTACCCAAAATCACATACTGTATAACCTTCAGGAATTTCTAGGTTATAATGAACAAACAGGGGAAGAAGAAACCAACATCACCAAAAA
>JAIDVZ010000035.1 GCA_029059365.1 Opitutales bacterium
GTGCTAGATCGTTGATCCCGGAGCGCGCTAACGTTACCGATTCTTGGTTAAATTGTACATTAATCTCTTTCTCGTTTGTTAAAATACCGGTTATCCGACCAAGATCACCATTAAAAATTCCCTTATCGTAATTATTTCTAACCTGTATGACCTTGTCGCCTACCCGAAATTGTAACCAATCTGCACCATATGCACGGTCGATAAAAGAATCTTGTAACGTATGGTTCAGAGCCTCTGTACCAACCATTCCTTTGTGCATCGGTGTCAAGATTTGTATGTCACTGATTGGATCAATGTGATACCACTGCGGGATATATTTTTGACATAATGTCACAACCTTGCTCGCACAATCCTGTGGATCAGTGGATAATAAAAAATGTATATCGCGCTTCGGGTCGATCTGCGAAAAATCATTACTATATTGGCACGGGTAGGAGACCTCATCGTTGCGAATAGCATATGCGACCTTCACGATATCGCTACATCCCTCCTGGCGAAAGATTTTGTTTAGCCGCGAAACCGTAAACATACCAGAATGAATCATATCATTTAGTACATTACCGGGCCCAACGGATGGTAATTGATCGATGTCACCAACAAACATCACCGCTGCTGAACTAGGGACCGCTTGTACCAGCGATGCAGCTAAAAATGTATCCAACATACTGGATTCATCGACTACAAGGTAATCAATATCCAGCTGATTGTCCTCATTATATGCGAATTTACCCTCAGCTGGGTTATATTGCAGTAATCTATGGATCGTTTTAGCTTCCAGTCCTGTTGTTTCGAACAACCGTTGAGCAGCTCGGCCGGTCGGTGCGCATAGCATAATTTTAGCATGTTTGGCGGATAAAATAGCAACTAATGCGCGCAATATCGTGGTCTTTCCGGTACCTGGACCACCGGTCAAAATGTTGAGTTTTACCTGCAAAGCCGATCTTATTGCCTCAATCTGTTCATCGGCAAATGCGAATCCTTCACGCCCCTGAGCCCATACTATCGCTCGTTCAACATCTAATTTCGGTGCACTCCAGCTCGCATCTCGTGCAATTCTGGATATCGCAGATGCAATCTTACATTCTGCGTGATGTAATACAGATAATTGTAAAATCCCTGGTTTAATTTCAAAAACTTGGTTAAATGAGAGCATTTTGTCGATTTGATCATCAATTCGATCAGGGGAAATCTTTAACAAAATTTGAGCCTGTTTTACTAGTCGTTCGCGCTCAACACAGGTATTCCCATTTTCCTGAAATTCCCCAAACTCGTACAATATACCAGCTTCTATACGAGAAAAATGTGTCTCAGGAATCCCAGTATTTCGGGCAATCTTATCAGCAGTTTTAAACCCAATGCCAGGAACTTCTTTCGATACTCGGTAAGGATCGGTCTCCAAAATTTCACGAGCGTGTTCGCCATACATATCGTATAGGCGCAAACAGATGCTATTTGGCACCTCATATGTTTGCAAAAATATCATGATATCGCGTATTGCGAATTGTTGATCCCAAGCTTCCTTGATCTTCGCCGCTCGTTGTTTACCAATTCCATCAACTTCTAGTAAACGTACGGATTCCGTAGATAGCACACTAAATGTGTCCTTCCCAAAATAATCTACAATCTTCTTTGCGTATACCTTTCCTATTCCCTCAATCAACCCGCTGCCCAAATAGCGACGGATTCCTTTAACATCCGAAGGCAATTTTGATTCAATTTCAGTGAATTCGAATTGTCGCCCATGTTTTTGATGGTTCACCCAAGTACCAGTTACTTCAACAAATTCTCCACATTGGGTGTTCGGCATTACTCCACAGACGATAGCACTAGAATCGTCTTCAAATTTCAGCTCAGCGACAGAATACCCATTGGATGGATTACGATAAATAATCTTTTCCAATACACCGCATAATTTTTCATCAGCAGACAAATCAACCATACACTAATCTTTAAAGCAAGCAACAAGCTCAGTTAAGGTTTGTTTTGCATCCCCATACAACATCCTGGTATTTGGTAAGCTGAATAATTTATTCGGTAATCCGGAAAACCCAGTTCCTTGCCCGCGTTTAAGTACGAGTACGGTCTTAGCAAGATATGCATTAATAATTGGCATGCCATATATCGGTGAATTTGTATCATTTACCGCAGCTGGATTAACGACATCATTGGCCCCAATTACTATGGCAACATCTACATTTGCGATATTTCGATTGACGGTATCAATATCGATGAGCTTATCATAATCAACATTTGCTTCTGCAAGTAACACGTTCATGTGGCCTGGCATTCGTCCAGCTACTGGATGAATCGCAAACTGTACATCAGCTCCATTATTCTCCAAAACTTGGCTAAGCTCCTTGACCGCATGTTGAGCTTGCGCGACAGCCATACCATACCCAGGGATAAAAAGTACACTGTGAGCCGCTTCTAATACGAAGTACGCATCTTCCACCGATATTGCCA
Source organism: Opitutales bacterium (assembly GCA_029059365.1). GTDB lineage: Bacteria > Verrucomicrobiota > Verrucomicrobiia > Opitutales > JAIRKQ01 > JAIDVZ01. Next base: position 2,464 of record JAIDVZ010000035.1, read on the forward strand.
CTGGTGCCACGTATTGCGAATCTTCTATATTTTGTTTCACGCTCCCAAATCCCCCGAACAGTACATTAATCAGTGAACGGTTCATAGATTTGCACATAATTATTGTGAGTATCATCCCGCTTGTACCAACCAAACAACCAGCAACCACTAATACCGAATTTGATACTATAAATCCTGCCGCTGCTGCCGCTAACCCGGATAAACTATTGAGCATCGAGATTACAACTGGCATATCACCACCACCTATCGGCAGTGTAATCGTAATCCCCAGAAGCAAAGAAAACACAACAGTCAATGGGACACAATACATAAGATTTGGTAGATATAAATTTAGCCCAAGCAATAAAGCTATTGATACACAGACTATCGCGTTAAAAATATGCTGAAACCTAAACCTAATACCACGTGTGGGCATCTTGCCAGACAGACGGAGATATGCAATCATACTACCAGAAAACGTGACACCACCAATGAAAATAGCGGCAAAAATCGATACTAAAACCAGACCGAAAATCATCTTGTCATGTTCAAACAAATAACTTGCCCACCCTATTTTTCGAATAACACAATATTCTGCAGTACCGACCAGCAAGCTTGCAAGTCCACCAAATCCATTAAGTAGCGCTACCATCTCCGGCATAGCCGTCATTTTTACACGATATGATAGCCAAACACCAATCAGTGTACCAATCATTAACCCAATGATTATCAATTTGTAATCGATGATTTTAGCATCTAATAAAGTCGCTAGCACAGCTATTAACATCCCACATGCAGACAGTAAATTTCCTCTCTTGGCAGTCTGCGATTTGCCCAACATCTTTAGTCCAATTATGAACAATATTGATGCTAAAACATACGAAAAATCGATAAACACGTGCATCCCGCTATACAAATAAAGCTCATATACTTTTCAAGATGATATCTCTATCACTGATCTTTCAAATGAGATCTTTACTTAAATATCTCTCAAAAAAGAGTTTGTTCGTTTTTATTCTTTAGCAGCCCTATTTTCTGCCAACCTTTGTTAGTCAGTACACGCCCCTGTTGAGTACGCTGGATGTAGCCTTCCTGTATAAGGTATGGCTCGTGCACCTCTTCCAAAGTTTGCAACTCTTCCCCTACCGCAACTGCAATAGTACCTAATCCTACGGGACCGCCATTGTAAAATTCACCCATCGCATTGAGTATCTTCTTGTCGAGATCGTCAAGCCCATCACGGTCAATTTCAAGCAATTCAAGTGCAGAATGTGCAATAGACTGGTCAACTATCTTTACCGCTTTCTGCTGCGCAAAATCACGAACAAATCGTAACAAATTATTTGCTATTCTCGGGGTACCACGTGATCGACCGGCGATTTCATAAGCACAATCATCAGCGATTTTCAAACCAAACAACCCGGCATTATGCTTAATAATCGTGCATAAATCATCGATTGAATAATAATCTAACCGAGATTGGAGCGTAAATCGGCTCCTTAATGGAGCGCTGAGTAGGCCTGTACGTGTGGTCGCCCCAACTAGTGTGAATCGGGGGATTGATAAACTAACACTGCGGGCATTGGGCCCCTGGTCAATCATGATATCGATCCTAAAATCCTCCATCGCAGAGTACAGGTATTCTTCAACCACCCGCGGCAAACGGTGGATCTCATCAATAAATAATATATCTGCATGCTCTAAACTCGTCAATAAACCCGCCAAATCACCAGCTTTCTCAATAACCGGAGCAGATGTGATTTTAACATTTGTGCCCATCTCATGACCAAGTATCATAGCAAGTGTAGTTTTACCAACCCCTGGAGGACCGCTAAATAATATATGATCAAGCGCATCTCCACGTTGCCGAGCTGCCCCGGTCATGATTTTCAAACGCTCAATAGTTTTACGTTGTCCAATAAAATCTGTGAACCTCGCTGGTCGCAGTGAACGGTCATTTTCTTCATCAGCAGAGTTTAGCCGTTGCAAGATATTATCGTTATTTTGCATCTATCGAACTTAGTAAAGAAAGTTAAGGAATAGACAAGCGTTTAAACACTTCTGAAAGAATCAAAAGTACTCAAAATACTAAAAATGTTATTTTTTGTCACTACTGAGCGTGCAGTATGAAAATTTTAAATATTCCTTGCAATCGATATCTTAAACAGTACTTCTCGATCAATCGGGGCGTAGCTTAGCCTGGTAGAGCGCTACGTTCGGGACGTAGAGGTCGCTGGTTCGAATCCAGTCGCCCCGACCAAGGCTTGATGATTTTGATCGGCACTTTATACTTTTGATGAACATGGAATTATTAGGATTAAGCTGCATATTCCCTTCCAAGGATATAAAAACGACATCAGAATTTTATGTTTCGAAGTTAGGATTCTCCGCTGTTGAATACCTAACATGCGAAGAACCACATATATGCCTCTATCGAGACAAAACTGAGATTATATTACTATCCTCAAAAGGTAAAGGGATCATCCCAAACAGGGTTGCTTTTGGTTATGGATATGATGCATATTTGTATACAGATGCTCCTGAAATTTTGCAGAACGAATTTCTGGGAAAAAATGTAAAAATTACCAAACCCCTAAATGTAACCGATTATGGGAATAAGGAATTTGTAATCGAGGATATCGATGGCCGATGGATCGCTTTTGGATATAAAGAAAACAGGTAAATTTCTTCAAAAATTTTGTAAAATCGTCCTATCAAAAAATGCTTAGATGAGCTCTTGTTTCCTAATTTAGATCTGACCATTTGACCCTCTTAATTTTCAAATTTACGAAAAAAATCTTGCGTTTTATGTATAATTTATTCTTGGTTAGTCAGCGAGTTTGTCGAAACGAAGGTATCTGTTATGAAGTATAGAAATATTTTATCGATTTTAGCATTTGGAACACTCCCATTTATGTCCGCATGTTCGACAACAAACGATAACAACAATTATTACTGGCCTGAAGAACAAATGACAGTTGCCAAGGTGCAAAGGGAGATCAGGATCGGGATGCCTTCCTCATCAGTTATCGATGTCCTAGGCTCTCCAAATATGGTAACAACAGATTCCGAACGCCGGGAAACATGGGTCTACGACAAGGTCTCCACAAATATTCAGGCATCTGCATCGAGCAGTGGAGCTTGGATACTTTTCTTTGGAGGATCAAGCGCCAACCACAGGGCATCATCAAATCAAAGAACACTAACCATTGTTGTCAAATTTGATGAAGACGGATTTGTCCGTGACTTTGCATATCGAACATCAACTTTCTAAAGTTTAGAAAAACGTGAAAAGGTCGTTTGCAATATTGCTGTTCGTACCTCTGTTTTTTTCGGGGTGCGCGATGTATGACGATTTTTACGCGCTGGACGATCAGTATCTTGCTAGACGGCAATTCGAAACAAGACGTTATGAAGCTGAGGATGAAGAAAGTCTATTGATCGCCTGTGCGCAGGTCTTACAGGACTTAGGCTTCACTATAGAAGAAAGCGAAACAAAATTGGGCCTAATCACGGCAAGCAAAGATCGGGAAGCTTGTCCTCCAGCACAAAAGGCTTATTTAAATCTCTTAGCAGCCCTCTCATCAGATAAAGAAATAGAATACGATGTCAGTCAAAAAATTTACGTGACCCTGGTTTCAACAAAAAGTCACAACGCTAATGGCTATAATGTAAGAGTTAAATTCGCTCGTATCATATGGAATAATAAAAAAGAATCACGAACCGAAAAAATAGCAGATGAAAGGGTTTACAGTGATTTTTTTGAAAAATTAAGCCAACCGCTATTTTTGACAACAAACGACCTAT
>JAIDVZ010000036.1 GCA_029059365.1 Opitutales bacterium
TAGGATGTATGAAAAACTCGCTGGTATGACGGGTACCGCCGAGACAGAAGCTCAGGAATTTAACGATATTTATAAACTAAATGTTGTAGTAATTCCTACCAATAAACCGTGTATTAGAATAGATCTCAATGATTGTATATACAAGACTCGTCGGGAGAAGTACAACGCTGTCGTCAATGATATAAAGAGTGCACACGGTAAAGGACAGCCAATTTTAGTAGGAACAACATCTGTTGATTCGTCTGAGTTGTTGAGTAAAATGCTTAAGCGTGAAGGTATTTCACATAATGTTTTGAATGCCAAATATCATGCCAGGGAGGCTGATATTATTGCGCAGGCTGGTGTACGTGGTGCCGTAACGATTGCCACTAACATGGCTGGCCGGGGAACCGATATTAAGCTAGGGGAGGGCGTCAGCGAATTAGGAGGGTTGCTGGTATTGGGTACCGAGCGGCACGAATCGCGACGAATAGACCGCCAATTACGTGGGCGTTGTGCGCGACAAGGAGATCCAGGATGTTCAAAATTTTTTGTTTCACTGGAAGATCATTTGATGCGTCTATTTGCGAGTTCCGGACCGATAGCATCTTTGTTGCATAAAACATTTAAGGAAGGGGAGGTTTTGGAGCACCCATTGCTCAATCGATCGATACAAACTGCGCAAAAAAAAGTCGAAGAATTTCATTATAGTATGCGTAAGCGTTTGCTGCAATATGATGATGTTTTGAACAAGCAACGCGAAGTGATTTATTCATTACGTAATGAGGTCTTACACAATAACTCAGCTAGGGAGGTCCTCTTTGATATGGTTGAGGATGCGTTAAATGACCTTTGTTCAGAATGCTTAGAAAATGAGGATTTTAAGCTATTAGCCAGTAAAATTAATATCAATTTCCCGGTTGCAATCGATGAAGCATTTTTACGAGGCAAGTCATTAGATCAGATCGTTGAGGAAGTTACCAATAAAATAAAAACCGTATATGCCTTAAAGGAGGAAGTTGAGGGAGAAGATCACATTACCTTTATTGAGAGATTTGTGATTTTGCATGCCATAGACCATAACTGGCAAAATCATTTGACAGAGATGGATGAGTTGCGAAACAGTGTTGGCTTACGTGGATATGGTCAACGAGATCCACTTAATGAATATAAAAATGAGGCATTTGCGTGTTTTGAAGCGATGCTTCAATCAGTAAAGAGCGATGTTTGTTACAGAATTTTCCGTTCCTCAAGCAATGCAGAATCGTTCGGAAGTATGATCAACAAAATTGCCAATAATTTAAAATTATCCGGTGCAAATAATCCTTCTGATTCGACACCTGACGATGATGTTGGTAATACCAAACAACGAGGGATCAATATTGTAATTCACTCACAAGAGACAGTTGGTCGGAACGAGCTATGCCCGTGTGGTAGTGGGAAAAAATATAAAAAATGTTGCGGGAAAAAATAGGTGTCGCGCTATCTGGTGGGGTAGATAGCTCGGTAGCAGCTTATTTTTTGCGTGAGCAAGGATATGAATTGCATGGTATGTTCATGCGAACATGGAATGCCGATGATAGCTTGTACCCATTATCTACATGCCCGTGGCGTCGTGATTTAGAAGATGCTCAATCGGTAGCTGAAAATTTGGGAATCGACTTCGAAGTCGTTAACATGATTGAACGATATCGAGAATTGGTTGTAAAGGAACTTGTGGATGGGTATCGTAATGGCATTACTCCGAATCCAGATGTGTTGTGTAACCAACGAATAAAATTTGGTGCATTATTAGAGCATGCCCAAAACATCGGGTGTACCAAAATTGCCACTGGGCATTATTGTAAACGCATTGATAATTCGGATGGAACGAGTGACATATATGAGGGGGATGATAAAAACAAAGATCAATCTTACTTTCTAGCGTTGTTGTCTCAAAAACAAATCAAACAGGCGATCTTCCCAATAGGGACTTATGATAAACCTTACGTACGTATGGTTGCCAATAAGCTTCATTTACAAACTGCAAATAAGAAAGACAGCCAAGGAATATGCTTTTTAGGAAAGGTTAAGATACAGGATTTTTTGGCGCAGTATATAGTATCTACTCCTGGATTGATTGTTGATACCGGTGGGAAAGTTATTGGAGAGCATAATGGATTATTTCGATTTACCATTGGCCAGAGACGTGGAATAAATGCGCCTTCAAATTGCGATAATAAACATTATGTTGTGGTTGGGAAAGACCTAAAACAAAACAAATTGATTGTTGAACTTGAAGATCCAAATTCAAAACTGCTGTATAAAAAAGAATTACGTGTATATGGCCTAAGTTTTACGAATCATCCAATTTCAGATGGGGCGCGTATTTTAGCTAAACCACGTTACCGCGATCCATCACAAAAAATTATTTTTAGATATATTGATTCCAATTCGGCGATTATTCAATTTGAACACAATCAACGCGCTCTCACTAGCGGGCAAGTTATCGCATTTTATGATGAAGAACGCCTCATAGGCGGCGGAATTTATGCTTAAACATACCGTACTACGACAATGAATTTTATGGTCGGGGTGGCCGGATTCGAACCGACGACATCTTGCTCCCAAAGCAAGCGCTCTACCAGACTAAGCTACACCCCGCTAAATGCAGTGGTCTATCTATCTTTGTGGAACGTATTTTGTCAAGTCACAAAATCATGCGCGATCCACGGAAAAGCAGAACTATTGGGGCATAGATTTATTATTTAATGTTTTTTATGACCTTTTTTTGAGCGTAAAGGTGCGATTCCGTGTTCACCATTAGATATGAAGAAATTTAAAAAATTCTTACTTTCAGAGAACTTTAAATCATTGGATTCGAGTATTTGTTGCGCTACTTCTGAATATTTGCCGGAAGTGTTGTATATCAAAGCCAAACATTTTTTGAGTTCAGCAATTTGTGCACTTGACCAGTTAGCACGTTTGAGACCGACCAAATTTAGCCCAATAACACTTGATGGGCCGGCAGCCATGGTATATGGTGGCAAGTCAAGAGATGTTGCCGAGTATCCACCAAGTATGGTGTATTCTCCGATATGTACATGTTGATGAACCGATGCTCCACCCCCGATGAAACAATGATTATCGATCTGAACAAATCCTCCGAGTAACGCACAGTTTGCCAATATGACATGATCCTTGACTAAGCAATCATGGCCGATGTGTGCGCAGGCCATAATATAACAATTATTGCCAACAATGGTGCTGGTATTTTTCACGCTTGCGCGGTGAATTGTAACGTGTTCTCGAATGATTGTACCGGCTCCGATTTTTACCCCACTAACATTGTCTCTGTTAAAAGAAATATCCTGAGGATCCCCGCCAATTACCGCAAAATTATCAATTATACAATCTTGTGCAATTTCAGTATTTTTGTGTATTATTGCGTGACTTGCGACTATGGTGTTGTCTCCAATTGTGGTATTTCCCTCGATTATGGCATATGCTCCGATGCTAACATTTGTACCAATTTGAGCACCTTTTTCGATTATGGCAGTTTCGTGTATCATGATTATAAGTTAAGATATTCTGAAATCTCTTCTGCTAAAGATTTAAATACTGGAAGTGCTATCCGACTACCCCATGCGACTCCGGAGTTGACCTTAGCATCATTGACTACGACGGTGATCGTTACTCGCGGACATTCCGCCGGAAAAAATCCGACGAACGACGATATGTGATGATCATGGGAGTATTTCCCATCAATTATTTTTTGAGCTGTTCCGCTCTTGCCGCAATATGTAATTGGTCTATGCATCTTGCCGTAGGATGGGTTGTTTAAAATATCCCTTATGTGTGAAGCGGTTTCTTTCGATAATACCCTGTGTCTGATTTGTGAATGAAATTTCAGAATCGGATTGCCATTATTGTTTATCGATTTAAACAGCTGCGGAGATAATAATAGCCCATTACTGGAGATAACAGACATCGCGTAATTTGTTTGTATCGGAGTAACCGCTATACAATATCCAGATGGCAGTCGGGTAATAGTCATAGCATCCCAGCGTGATGGTGGGTAAAGTAGTCCACTGACTTCGCTATCAAACCCGTATCCAGTTTTGGAACCATATCCAAAATTTTTGATGCCATTGTACACCTTTTTTTCGCCAAGCATGAGTCCCATTAATGCCATCCCACGATTACTTGAGCATCGAATAACATCGACGTACGATATATTGCCGAAAAGTCTATGATCTTTGGGCATGGCTATAGTTGCACCACGATTAGTAACAGTCTCTTGAGAACAATCGAAAGTAGTATCATCATCTACAAGGCCGTACTCTAATGCCAAACTTGAAACAACAATTTTGAATGTAGATCCGGGTTCATATACATCGCTAACAGCACGATTGCGCATATTTTCGATAGGGAATTTCCCATAATTATTTGGATCATACGAGGGATGATTGCCGAGTGCAAATATTTCACCGGTTATTGCGTCGCTAACTATAATTGATGCACATTCTGGAGAATATTGATCAGCTAAATTTTGAAGTTGCCGATACACCATCTGCTGTATTTTTGAATCGATGGTCAATACGACATCACATCCGTTATTTTTACTGATGTTTTGTGTGCGATATTGTACAAGTTCACGTCGCCGACCATCTTTTTCTGAGTTGATAAACCCATCTTGGCCACTCAGGTAAAAATCCATGTGTTTTTCAACACCACAAACTGGGATGCCGTCATGGTTTATAAAACCGGTGATATGGGCGCACGCTTCTCCTAAAGGGTATATTCGATGTTCTTTTTCTATCCCATAGATCCCAGAAATGTGCAGTTGTTCGATTGCTTTTAATAATTCATGTTCCTCGATTTTACACAGTTCGATCCAACGTTCCTTGTGTAATTTACCGTTTGAGATAATTTTTTTCTTTGTACATTTTTCTTTGATAACATCGATGGGGATTCCGAGTAGATCAGATAATATTTTAATTTTCTGCTGATCTTTGTCTAGGTTGACAGAGTAGGGGTCAATGCCCAATATAAGTTGGGTGGCTGAGGTTGCTAAAATTTCACCATTTCGGTCGAGTATATTTCCACGCTTAGCGGAATATTTTTTAAAAATTGTGCGTGTTTTATTGAGCGTTTTTAAGTACGATGCTCGATCAAAATATGATAAACTAAGTATGCGATAAATTAGCGCAGCAAAGCAAATGAATACGAGCAATATAAGAATGCCGAAACGAATTCTTTTGCTTATTTGCCATCGTTTCATTTTTATTTAATCAGCGTGCCTGTAACCGAAGTTTATACAAATTATGCTGTTTACAACAGTCAAAAACATATGCAAGGTGTTTAAGCTCACTGTTCTCATCGGCGATTATCAAAACAGATTGTGAATGATCAATTTCAGAGGCACGTTTTATGGCTTGTTCAAACTCTGATGAAGATACCACAGATTCATTTAAAAATATTTTGCCATCCTTGTTTATTGCAATGATAATATCATCCTGAGCATTTATATTTCCTGCAGATTTAATTTTTGGTGGTTCAATCGCGACGATTGAGCGAGATTTGAAGTTCATCGTAACTATAAAAAAAAAGATAAGAGCAGTCAGCACATCAATCAACGGGACGATGTCGATGTGGGTTTTACATTTACTTCTCGTCAACATCGCTTAGCCCAATTAGACGTTCAGTTAGGATGTTAACCGCGCTGTGTATCTTATCGAGTTTCCTATTAATTGTAACATTAATAATGATCGATGGCACAGCTATTATCAATCCTAGTGCAGTTGTAGTTAACGCCAGTGCTATTCCGTTTGCTAGTGCTTCATTGCTCATCTCTGTGCCTGACATGAATCCTGAAAACACCCGCATTAGGCCAGATACTGTTCCAAGCAGCCCAACAAGTGGAGCAGCAGCAATTACGATATTTAATAAAAATAACCCGCGTTCTAGTTTATTTAATTCAAATTCAACATATGCTCGAAGTTCTTCCGCTTGAGGAGAATTTTTTTGATAAAACGAAAATATTTTTTAAAAAATGGTATCAGAATCGACTGTATTGTCAGAATACTTGTCAGTATGTCCTTTAATCTGTCCACTTAATAAAAAACTTTTAAGCTCAACCATCCCAAGCTTATTTTCACGCAAAGCCACCCATCGATCGATCGATATAAAGATAGTTACAAATAGAAATATCCCCAATGGGACCGCAAAATATCCAGTACTTTGTATCAGACTGAACATATTATTCCTGCAGGAAAATTTTGATGTATGCTTTATCCCGTAAGCTTTTTATCCAATTCGTGCGTGCTTCTTCTTGATATTTATAAAAAAGCAAGTTTTCTATATCGCGGCTCGCCTCTTGTAGGGTTTGTTGATGTGCAGGGCGCTCTCCAGCAATAGAAAAAATATAAGTCGCGCCACTCAGCGCTAATGGTTCAGAATGTTCCCCTAATTGCATATTTTTTACCGTTTCTGCGACTTCAGGTACCAAATCGTCTGGGGAAATGTATCCAAGATCGAAATTCAAAAAAGCATCGCTATATTTTCGGGCTATTGTTTCAAAATCATCCTTATTTGCCAGTGCGTGTTTAATATCTGCTAATTTTCGCTGTGCGTCGGGATCATCATCAAACACAACGATTTGTTTCAGTTCAACTTCGTGTGGTTTAAAAAATTCAGAGATATGAGAGTCATAGTATTCCTTAATCTTCATCGGGCTAACTTCTTGTTGAGATGCACGAAGCTCGGACATCATGAAATTTATTATCGCACGTTCCTTAACGTCAATTTTAAATTCTCGTCTGGATTTTCCGTATTCTTTTAAAAATTTGGCAAACTCTAATCTATTACCACCAAAAACATGTTGCAGATAGTTCTCGTATTCCTTTTTCTCATAAGTTTCGGATATTTGGCCGCCCTTAGCCATAAAAGCTTCTACGATCAGCTTACGATTTATTGTGCTATTGATTACATCCATTTCAGCGTTAAACAAATTTCTCCGAAACTCCTGCTCATTGCGAGATTCTGACTGTATTCGCTTGATGATCGGACCGACATCCATCCGGACACGCTCCATCGTAATAATATCATTATTTACTATAGCTGCGATCCCGTCAGTATATGTTGGCATCGAAAAATCTTGCCCATCTTCAGTTTTATCCTCGTAAATTCCTAACGATGCGTATTGGTCAGATGCCGTATCATCTGCAGTAATAAAGTCTGTAATTTCACTGCTTGTCTCTTCCTCTGAACCCAGATCAGCTGTTAAGCAAGACATGCTGCATATTAGACTAGTAAAAATGACCAACGACTTTAGCAATCCTTTCATAAGTGTGAGCCGAGCCTACGTGTTTAGTTAAAAATTCCAAGCATTTTTATTAGGGTTTTGATTGATTACTTGACAAATCTCAGTTTGTCAGCTGTGCTGATGCACTCGGATGTGTGGTTTATTTAAAATATTATTTCTCGGGGATATAGTTGGGCGTCCAGCGAGAAAATATTTGAAATCCAATTTATGCCGCGTTAAGGAATTATATAACATTGATGTTGTAATTGCGGATGGAGAAAATGCAGCTGCCGGTGCAGGTATAAATTTACGCTCGATTCGGGATTTAAGAGGAGCAGGGATAGACATCATCACACTTGGGGATCACGTTTTTGATCGGGATTTCATCAAGGAGTCGAAGGATGTTATTGATTTGTCCACTATCTGTGTACCGTCTAATACGATCACTCCAATAGATGGTTTACAGTTTGTTAAAACTGAGAAAAATGGGATAACCGTTGGTGTGTGTACGGTTCTTGGTCGACACTTTATGAAGATCCCTGTGAGTTGCCCATTCAAGAAATTTGATGAAATTTTTGATAAATATCGACATTCGGTTGATATCTTTGTGACCGAAATACATGCTGAAGCAACTTCTGAAAAAATTGCATATGGTTGGTATGTTGATGGTCGGGCGGACCTAGTGGTTGGCACGCATACGCATGTACAAACTGCGGATGAAAGAATTTTACCCAATGGAACAGCGTACATTACCGATCTTGGAATGTGTGGTGCGCACAAATCTGTGATAGGAAGAAATATAAATACTGTTTTGGACAGTTTTATAACCGGTCGAAAACAGCGCTTGGAAATTGCAGAGGAAGATATTCGCCTAAATGGGTGTATCGCAGAATTTGACCCTGAGAGAAAATGTGTGGCAAAAATTAGTCGTCTTTCGTATGGGGATTAAATAAAAGCTTGTAAATATCAGCTAGTTGTACGTATGATCGTTTCATCATGGGTGCCTATCAACCTTTGCTTGGATTCCGGGATTTTTATCCAAAAAATCAGAAAATTTTAAATTTTTTATGCCAAACGGTACGTAAAACCGCAACAAGTTTTGGGTTTGAAGAATATAGTTCTCCGGTGCTAGAACCATTGGAGCTGTTTACCGCAAAATCAGGGGATGAGATTGTTGATCAGTTGTTTAATTTTGTTGATAAAGGAGGGCGTGCAGTTGCTCTTAGGCCGGAGATGACCCCGTCGGTTGTGCGCATGATTGGGGCAAACTATAGTGCTGTGAAAAAACCGATAAAGTGGTTTAATATTGCCGAAAATTTTCGATATGAGCGCCCGCAAAAAGGAAGGTTACGTGCATTTTATCAATTTAATTTTGATATTTTTGGAGAAGATAGTTGTTACGCCGATGCTGAGATAATATCGCTGATTATTTCGATAATGCGCAATCTCAAGTTGCAAGATTTTTGTGTACGCATAAGCGATAGGGAGCTGTGGGTTGCATTTTTACGAGCGACAGGTATAGCCGAAGACGACATGATCCCGATTTTATCAATTATCGATAAATCTGAACGTGAAAATCCCGAAAAAACACGGAACTCTTTGTTAAAATTATGTCCAGAGTACGCGGAGCGCTTATATACTCAGATTTTAAATCTGAAGACGGTACATTCGATAGATGATCTGAATGAATTTTTGGTGAATAATCGACTAAAAGATTCAACTGAAATTCAAGAACGCGTACGTAAATTCCAAAAATTACTGAGTGTTTTGGATGATTTTAAAGCGTTGGATAGTGTCGTTATTGACTTTAGTATCGTACGTGGATTGGCCTACTATACTGGATTCGTTTTTGAAGTATTCGACCGTGAACTATCTTCACGTGCTCTTGCGGGCGGTGGTAGGTATGATACATTGGCTGAAAAATTAGGGTATCAGCATATTCCAGCTGTTGGAGCAGCGATTGGAGACGTTACTCTTGTTGATTTTTTATCAAAAAAGGGATTGTTGCCAAACACAGAACGAGGGTTGGATTGTTTTGTCATCTTCGAAGAGACTTGTAGATCATTCGCATTTCAGGTTACAAATTTTCTAAGAAACAACGGATTTTCCGTTGATTTTTCGATGCACGAATTATCGTTTGATAAACAATTTAAATCTGCCATTGATCGTAATGCTAGGTTTGCTGTCATTTGTGGTGAGCAAGAAAAAGTGCGTAAGGAAATTAAACTAAAAGATCTGATCACAAGAGAAGAAATATTCTTGCCGCTGGATAAATTAGTTGATCGGTTGCATGTTGGGGAAGCAAGATGATCGATATTGATTTTCTGTGGGAAAGATTAAAAACAGTTTTTGATCCGGAGGTGTTCGTTAATATCGTAGACCTTGGTTTAGTTTACAAGATCGACGTGCAGGGACCAGAGGACAACTGTTCAGTTAAAGTGGATGTTGCCTTGACTTCACCTACGTGCCCGCTTGGAGATACTATTGTACAGGATATTGAGTCTACATTATTGGCTGTTGATTGGTGCAAAAATGTTGAAGTTAATGTTGTTTTTGACCCTCCTTGGAACAAAAATATGATTACAGAGGCTGGATTAATGGAGCTTGGATTAATTTAATGCTTGCAGAGTCGAATTATTTTTAATAGCGTCTCCCTCAACGGAAGCAGGAGTAATAAAGTATGTCCAGTAGTAGATTAAAAATGGAAGCGGCGTTAAATAATTTAGCGTCGAGGTTGCATTTGGATTCGCTAACTTTGAATGATAGAAATGAATGCTATTTAATGTTCGATCAGCAATTTCATGTACGTTGTTCATTCAAGGAAGATACGGATGAATGTGTATTGTATTCATCAGTCGGTAGGGTAAGAAAAGGTTCGGTCGACGCCTATACAAAAATTTTGTCAGATAATTTCTTTTGGGTCGGTACAGCAGGTTCAAAATTGCTGTTAGAACCATTGGAAGGTGATGAGGATAATTTGGCGCTTTGCGAACATGTTCCGATGTCAATGTTTGATGAAGAGCGTTTGTATGAGCGTATGGAAGATTTTGTTAATGCGGTTGAATATTGGACAACAGAATATCCGAAGCTTCAACAGGGTGGTGCATCTTCAAGTCCATCGTCAACTGGCTCGTCCTCAGGTACATCTTCAGATTCGGCTTCATATTCTGCTCCAGAAAATATGGGAATGTTCCAAGCCTAGTAAAGTATAGTTATTCATAGACGGGGGTAGTTATGGCATTGGTGGATTCTTGGTTGACGGGGTTAAAAAATGCTCCAAGTCTTTATAGTGAACGTCTGCACTTACGTGCTATGAATGCCGGCGATGTCAATAATGTACAGTACCATGTCAATACCGAGGCGGTTTGTAATAATTTATCATATACCCCACATCCGTATACCATGGAAATGGCAGAAAATTGGATGAGGAATATTAATGCTGGTATGGGATATGGTAATTGCCGGTATTGGTCGATATGTGATCGTTCAAACGAACAATTTATCGGGTCTATGGGACTAAGCCTATATAAAGAACAAGAAGGTGCCGAGATGCACTATTGGTTGGGAGAGCCGTTCTGGAATAAGGGATATTGTACAGAAGCTGCTAAACGTACAATCGTTTATGTGTTTGAAGAACTCAAATTACACCGCTTACAGATCACACATCGTGAAGGCAACATCGCTTCACGTCGAGTAATTGAAAAATGTGGGTTTGTTTTTGAGGCCTGTATGCGCGATTATCTCAAACGATTCGGAAAATTTGAGAATGTTTTGTCGTATAGTATGCTTAGCGACGAATTTTTTGCATTGAAAAAACAGGGACGTTTTGGTTAGTTTCCAGGTCGGATGAAAATTTTGAGCAGGTATATCCTGAATGAATGGTGGTTGGCATTCTTGGTAGCCATATTTGCTAATACAGGTCTGCTAGTCATCGAGGATATATACAAAAATGCTGGTAGTTTTATAGAGTCTGGCGTGCCTTTTGGTGCTACAATTCGATATTACTTTTGGTTGATGGTCTGTGTACTTCCGGTAGTGGTCCCGGTGTCGTTCTTTTTGTCGCTCTTATTTTCATTGGGGAAGCTGCATAAAAATAACGAGATTTTAGCTATGCGATTAACTGGTGCTAATATTTTTCAGATCACAAAACCGTTGTGGGTCGTAAGTTTATTGTTATGCATCTTAAGTATTGGGTTAAATATATCCATTTCTTCATATGCTTCCCGGAACGCACAAGATTTTTATATAAAAATTCAATCGCGTTCTATCCGGAGAAATATCGCATTTGATAATATTAAAGATCATAGGACATGGTTCATCGGGTTATTTGATAGAAGAAATAGTTCCGGATCAAACCTCATGTTATGTTCTTATGATAAAGATGGGGTAGAACTGAGTCGAGTATTTGCAAAAAGTTTTGAATACAAAGAAGGGAGTTGGTTGCTACATGATGGTGCAGAGACGATATTTGATCCAGATACTGATCGTCCTGTTCGGTTAGAAAAGTTTGATATAAAGCGGTATAAATTTGCTGAAACACCAGGGTTGTTTTCGTCATTGAAGAAAAATATGAAACACCTATCCATTTCGGAGTTGAGAGAAATATTATCCTTTTCGGGAAGCAAAAATAGTTACGCAGATTATCGTGCGCGATATTATAGCTCGATAGCTGCTCCTTTGTCGTGTATTCTAATATTGTTTATAACGATTCCATTTGCCACTGTTGGAGTACGACGAAGCCAAATGTCTGGTGTTGCAAAAGCATGTGAAGCATTATTTTTATTTTATGTTATGTCTAGCATGTTTACCTCTCTTGGTACAAATGGGGTGATTTCGTTATTCGTGGCAACTTTTGCCCCATATGCGATTGTCTTAATGTTTTCATATGTACTGTATCGCAAGTGTGTTTGATATGGTACAAATTTTGCATATCATTGATTTTGAAGGTACTCGTACCAGTGGAGTTCGCGAATATGGTGTTGTTTCATTGGTTGGTTGGGAGATACAATACACGAATTTTTCGATTTGCGAGCATGGACTATCTGAGCATTTAGAATACTTCACCAATCTTAGACGTGTAGGATCATTTGTTGGGCATAATGCGTCTGTAGAGGATCGCTTACTTCGACATTATGCTGTTTCGCCAGGGTACGTGAAGCGAACATCTGAGAGTGATGAAATCGTGACAACATGGGCACCATGGATAGATACTAAGGTACTTTATAAGAATTTTTTTCGATCATTTTCGAATTTTTCGCTAAAGTCTCTTATAGAAGAAACCAGGCAAACCTCGAAGTTGTACTCTTTGTCCAACAAGGTTTGTGAATTATCCCGTGTGGGGTATCACAATGCGTTGTTTGATGCTCTTGCGACAGGTGTGCTGCTGCAATATTTTGTACAAACACTGAAATCACAACAGCTTAATCTTTCTATCGATGCGTTAATAGAATACAGTAAGCAGACCAAACTTATTTAAATTTTCGCCGAGAAAATCCGGCAAAATGTTTACTTTTCGTGTTAACCTTTTTTTAGGATTGGTTTCTTTTCCTTTAGGAAAACTTCTTTATCAACGATTACTTCTTTTATATCTTTGTGTTGTGGTGCACTATACATTATATCGAGCATCAGAGACTCCAAGGTGGAGCGTAGGGCACGTGCTCCGGTTTTCATTTTAAGTGCGTGTTCAGCTATAGCATCAATAGCGTCTTCAGTAATTGTTAGCCGGATATTATCCATTGCGAGCAGTTTTGCATATTGCTTGATCAATGCATTTTTTGTAGATAGCAATATGTTTTTAAGATCATCTTTCGTTAAGTCATCGAGGATCGATATTGCTGGTAAACGACCGATAAATTCAGGAATTAAGCCAAATTTTATTAAATCCTCGGACTCTAATTGATGTAAAATGTTGCTGTGAGTATCCTCACTAGAAAGCTCGGCATTGAATCCTAGCACTTTTTTGCCGACACGTTCCTTTACAATCTTATCAAGATCAATAAAAGCACCGCCGCATATAAACAGTATGTTGCGCGTATTAATTCGGATATATTCCTGTTCCGGATGTTTCCGTCCACCTTTTGGTGGTACATTACAAATTGTCCCTTCCAAAATTTTCAATAAGGCCTGTTGTACCCCTTCCCCAGATACATCGCGAGAAATCGAAACATTATCCGTTGTTCGACGGATTTTATCGATTTCATCAACGTATATTATTCCGCATTCGGCCTTTTTAACGTTATAATCAGCTGCCTGGATGAGTCGTAGAATGATGTTTTCTACATCTTCACCTACGTAACCAGCTTCGGTTAGTGTAGTCGCATCTGCGATCGCAAACGGAACATCCAAAATCCGAGCTAAGGTTTGTGCAAGTAATGTTTTACCACAACCAGTTGGTCCAATCAGCAAAATATTGCTCTTATCTATTTCAACATCAGATAGCTCATCTGGAATATGTGTCTCGTCTTGATTATGCTGAGAGATGCCTTCGTTTATCAAACGTTTATAATGATTATAAACTGCGACAGATAAGGTTTTTTTTGCATTATCTTGGCCGATGATATATTCATCTAGCTTACGGCGTAATTCGACTGGACTTGAACAATTAAAGTGAAAAATTTCATCTTTCCCTTCTGCACCAACTATTTTCAGCTTTGCATCTTCTTTGCTGAGACTATCTGTAGAAAATTCTGGCAGTTCAGTTGCGAGTGCGCGTGAGCACGTTGCTACGCATCGATCACAAATAAATACTCCATTGCTGCCTGCGATCAGTTTATTTACTTCAAATTGCGAGCGTCCGCAAAAGGAACATTTGTTTAATTTTACCATATGCTTATTCCGATCAAACCGCGAAATACGATGCTGTCAAAATGATTTTAAGAAATGAGTACACAAAAATTTCAGCAAATTTTATAAAAAATAAGTTTTTATAATCGAAAAATTTTAGATCATTGATTACTCTGGTGCAAGTATGGGGAAGGTGGAGATACAGATCATTATCAATGGTCAATCCAAGGTTTTTAATGACCAATTTACAGTGCTAGAAGCTTTAAAATCGGTGAATATCAATATTCCAAGTCCATGTTGCCATGTTCATCTGAATAGCACCCACCATTGTGGATTGTGCTTTGTTGGGATAAAATTTCCGGAAAAATCTTGGAACATGTATCCCGCTTGTGCGGTAAAAATTTGTGATAAAATGGAGATCGATACTGAGTTTCCCCAAGCGGTGCTCTGGCGCAGTACGATCATGGATTTGTATTTAGTAAACCATTCATTAGATTGCTCAAACTGTGATAAAGCGGAAAATTGTTTTTTGCGTAAGTTCGCGTTTGGCAGTAAATTTCATGGTATTTCGGAGTTATTTGGCACACGTGAATGCCAAAAGGTGCGTAAAAAATTGGGTGACAAAATATCAATTGATAATGCACAATGTATACTTTGCGGACGTTGCCTGAGTTTTTGTAACGACGTGTTAGGGGAAGATATATTGGGAAAAATAAAAAATGAGCAGAATATTGACGAAATTAATACTTACCCGGGACGCGAATTTAACAATAATTATTCCTTAAATCTCGTCGATCTTTGTCCCGTTGGCGCTATTATAAACAATAATCGGGATTCGGCGCATATGGCTTGGAATCTTCAGCGCACCCCAAGCGTATCTCCGGAAAGCAGCGTAGGCATCAACACATATATTTTACATGATAAAAAACATGTTTATCGTATAATTCCACGGGAGAACGAGCATGTTAATCAGAGTTGGATGACTGATTCTGCACGTGAGCTTCATAAAATTTTAGAACCACAAAATCGGATATTCAATGTACAAAAATCCGGCAAGACTGCAGATCTCAAAATGACATTAGCACATGCTGCTAATAAGATTTTAAGCAGCAACAAAGGTATATATGTTGTATGTTCCGGTGAAATGAGCTTAGAGGATCAATTTGTGTTGAAGCGATTTTTAGATGTTACATCTGCAATTCCATATTTTGTAAAAAAAACAATACCCGGGGATGGGTTTTTAGTTTCAGATGATCCATATCCCAACACTAACGGTGCGAAGATGATGCGGCTATCTACAGAAGCAAATACGCATGTGGACCTAAAAGATTTATATGCTGATATTTCTAATGGTAAGTGTGATAATGTCATCTGTGTATATGAGGATATATTTGATGAATCAGTGGATGATGCTCAATTGGCTGATGTAAATGTCACATATATTGGGTATCGACGGAATCGTACTTCTCAAATTGCCAATTTTGTATTTCCGGTGGCAACTATATTCGAGCGCTCGGGAACATTTATAAATAAGGATT
>JAIDVZ010000037.1 GCA_029059365.1 Opitutales bacterium
TTCCGGATGAATCATCAGTTAATAACAATGATTCGCCTGATCGTTCGGGCTTGAGTCAACGTTCTAATGATGGTGATGATGGTAATGGTCGTCATCATTCGCTTTCTTCTTCAGACGTTGAAGGAAATCAATTCTCTTGGATTATCAAGGAATTAGCTAACATTAATTCTAAATCACAGATGAAGGAATTATTGGAAAGAATTCGTTCTACAGACTTTGACTTATCATCTTTTAAGGATATGGCAGATCTTGATATCCCTATTATTATTCTCATGATCTGCAAGGATCGTTGGATTGGTGTTGGACAGTTCTACTGTCCAATGTGTGAACTTACTTTTAATAATTCAGCTGCTTTGGCTCATCATAGAAAAGCTTGCCATGAAGACAAGGATACACCTCATGAGCAAGCTGCTATTGAATACATCACCAATATGATTCTTCGATGGAAGATCGAACATTCTGTAAATGCTGATCTCGGACCAAAATACAGATGTATTTTCCCTTGTCCAGTCAGCAGTTGCAGTTATATGGTTAACAGAGCTAATTCGTTAAGTAGTCACATTGGCTCGTCTCACATAGATCTGGTTAATATTAGATCAGAAGTTGGAACGTTTTGGGCTATGCACATTCTACATGCCCGTAGAACTAGCAGACTTCTTTACATTAAAGATGTTTTCCATGACATGAGTGGCTCATTGTGCCGCTCTTGCAATGATTTCATTGGCAAAGATCTTCTTACGGTTAGACAGCATTCTAACAGATCTCACCCACATGCAAATCTTGAAGGGCATAATTATATTGCCGCGAATGTTTTTATTCGTACACGATGGATGTCTCGTGGCATCGACGACTCGGAAATTGAAGAAGCAAACTCAGACTTAACTCATGAAAAATCAAATCACATCACACAGAAAGACATTCAAGAAGTTGAAAAATCACAACCAATCGAACCGAGATCAGATGACTCGGTTGATCTTGAAGCTAGAGAAAGACGTCGTTTAAATGAAGAGTCTCTGCGGCGCAACAGAAGTTCAGGCGTCCTCAGAACGAACGAAAGGACACCTGATAGTCGTCTGCACCGCGACCGTGATGATTCGTCTTCTGATGAATCGGAAGTCACGGGTAATACCGATCACATCACTTCGCTCGATTTGGATAAT
>JAIDVZ010000038.1 GCA_029059365.1 Opitutales bacterium
AGTTTGGAATTTGTAAAATTAATTTTAAATTAGTTAAAACAAACAAAGCCAGTCTAAAGAAAATTGCAATATTATCAATAAATGAATTTGCAAACGAGGCGGTCCCAGATACCATTTTTTGATAGGTTTGAGCAGGCGAATCTTTGTCTTTATATCCGTATCTGGACGTATCGACAATTAGATCTTTTTTCCATAATTTTGGATTGTTTACTTCATAGCGAAAAACATTGAAATTTGCCTGATCAAAATCTATTACCCCGGTGATAAAGTACATCCATTTTGACGGAAAATTATTCCATAAAATTATCAGTTCTGCGGTAGCAAAACATGAGCATGAAGCATGCAATTGATATGGTGGAACGATGGCGTTGTAAATAAAGTCCAATTGCTTGTCTGGACGGCCATCAAAATAAGATATTAATTTTTTAAATGTTTCAAAATTATCTCCATCTACTATCCTCTTGAGTGCTTTTACGAACATAAAAGGCACCGAATTTAGTGTAGGTTCTTCTGATTGGATTAAGGAATATTTACCATACACAGAGCGTACATGATTTGTTATTTCATTTATGAGCATGTTGTCTAATTGGCCTTTTTGGTAAGCTGTATGTAAAGCGCTAGCAAGTGATAAGAAAACTTCTCTTTCATCTGTAGTTGAACGTATACTATCTATAATCTGGAAAATGTTACTTTTTATATCTTCGGAACCTGCATTGCTTACGTTTTTACGATCTAATGGAATACATTTTAGAAAATGATGACCTTGTCCATCAAACAGATTAATCAAGTTTTCTACACCTCTTGGTCTTCTGCTATTGCCGGTTGAAAGATCAATTTCAGGTAAATGATCGGACCCAGCGGCATTGACATTCATGAGGTTAGCGTATCAAAATGACACGCTTTTTCAATCGCAAAGTAAGGTAGGTTAATTTTTAGCTTTGGTGGAGCCGAGGGGATTCGAACCCCTGACCCCCACAATGCCATTGTGGTGCTCTACCAACTGAGCTACGACCCCGAGCAGTATTGTTCGAAATTTTGACTGGCACGCCTCGCAGGAGTCGAACCTGCAACCTTCTGATCCGTAGTCAGATGCTCTATCCAATTGAGCTAGAGGCGCACAACTGGAGGCATGCTGGAAAAG
>JAIDVZ010000039.1 GCA_029059365.1 Opitutales bacterium
TTTTAATAGTGACTCAAAATATAAATTATCTGCTGAAACAATCCGAGATATTGCTTCTTTAAAAAATGAAGTCAAAATTTCTGTGATACTTGAACATTCAGGCTTGGATGCTTTGGATATTGTAAAAAGCGATCTTGAAAGATTATTGGTGGAATATATCGAATGTAATCCATTAATATCCATCACATTTATCAATCCAGCACGTGAAACACGGGAATTACGAGAACTATCCAATAAAATTGGGATTTTTCCATCAAATGTAGTGATAGTACAGGCAAACGAGAGGACAAAGGTGCTGTCAATTGATGAATTGTATGAGATACATAACGGTGAAGTTGTTGGATTTTGCGGTGAACGTCTGTTAACATCGACGATCAATGCTCTTCTTAAAGACGGAAAGAAAAATATTTACTTTACCACAGGGCATGGCGAATTTGATATAGAAGACGTTTCTCCGACTAACGGACTTTCTGGTTTATCAACCATACTTCGTCAAAAAAACTTTAATGTTCTGCAATTAGATTTCACGCTTGTGAAAACTATTCCCGAAGATGCGGATTTGGTTATAATAGTCGGTCCTAGAGCATCCTTCTTAGATCATGAGGTATCATCATTAAAAAATTATTTGGATAAGCGTGGAGGCAACTTGATCGTTGCGTTAAGCGGTTCATCCGACCGCCTGTTGAATAAATTTTTATTGGACCATGGGATTTGCGTGACACCGAATGGAGGAATCTTTTCATTGCCAGGAAATAGTGAATTTAATGATGATCTTTTGGTAAAAAAATTTGCGCCAAATGAGATAACTAACGGATTAATTGATCTAAAATTACCTGTTATTTTTGGACGTACCTGTGAAGTAAAATCTGTGGAGTGGGAACCAGAGGATTTTCATGTAACTGAGCTAATACAGGCTGATGGGCGTTGCAGGGAACAAGATGGTGCGTTTGTTGTCAGTGCATTATTTGAAAAAGATGGGCAAGATATAGAATCGTTAAATGGCAAGATGCTTGTTTTAGGATGTGCTGATTTTCTGGCAAATTCAAGGATTAACATACTAGGGAATAAGATATTACTTTGTCGAGCAGTTGACTTTATGTGTGGAGCACGGCTTGATTTAGCGATACACGTGATTGATATAAAAAAGTATAGATTATCGCTAAGCTTGAGCCAATATATGACTATCATGGCGTTTAGCATATTGTCGTGCTGTGCAATGTTTGTTTTGGGATTCGTGGTATATATTATTCGGAGGAAGTAATATGCCGATGTCAATACAACGTAAAATGTATTTTCTTGTCGCTTTAAATATCGTATTTCTTGCTTCTTTGTTTTTATGGATTTCAGATGTACATATTGTGCAAGATGAGTCAGCACATGTTGAATCGAATTTACAGCCTGTGAAGGTAATTATAACGGACTATCGCGATTCTTCAGTGTTTTCGTTTTTGAATGATCAGAATGATGGGTGGACATTAAATTTTAACCAAATACGTTGTAATGCTAATGAACATGCCTTGGGTAAAATATTATATTGTCTAAATAC
>JAIDVZ010000004.1 GCA_029059365.1 Opitutales bacterium
AAACAAGACCATGTACGGTGGCACATCAAATCCTATCTTAAACGCTAGAAATTTTGAAACAACCGATGGCCGAATGTCGACTTCGCTCAATGGCGTAATTAATAGGTGTTTGATACTGTTGATGCTTGTTGTACTTTCTGCGGCGTTTGCATGGAATGGTCAGTACGCTTCGCCGGAGGCTTTATTGTCGAAAACATCGTTGTTCGCGATATTTGGTCTCGTCGTTGCCATCGTTACCGTGGTAAAAAAAGAGTGGGCCGGTTATACAAGCCCGTTGTATGCGATATTCGAAGGCTTGGTTCTGGGGAGCTTGTCGAAAGTATTCGAGGCTCAGTTCGGGGGTATCGTATTTCAGGCGGTTGCGCTTACATTTGGGACAGCTGCTGGGATGTTGTTGCTTTACAAGTACAACATAATCCAGGTAACAAATAAGTTCCGTGGAATCGTGATCACAGCTACATTCGCGGTGTGTATGGTGTATTTAATCAGTTTCATAATGTCCTTTTTTGGCCATGGGGCATCATTTATGAGCTCCACTTCTCCGATGGCTATGCTCTTCCAATTGTTTGTTATCGTAATTGCAGCTTTGAATTTATTTTTAGATTTTGATTTTATTACTCGAGTATCAAATCGTGGCTTGCCGAGCTATATGGGCTGGCTTGCCGCATTTGGATTAATGGTTACCTTGGTTTGGCTATACATAGAGATTTTACATTTTCTGGCCAAGTTAAGGGACCGATAAAAATTTCTCCTTGTTAAGTTGTTAAAGCAGCCGGGATTGTCCCGGCTGCTTCATTTTTGCTGTGATCTTTATTCTTTAAATGTCCATGCATGGCAACAAGCAACCGCTAATGCATCCGCCTCATCATACGAAATATCACCGGTAATATGCAAAATATTCTTCATAGTACGCAATACTTGTTCTTTAGAAGCACGACCTAGTCCGGTAACCGCTTGTTTGATACGTAATGGCGGATATTCCGCAATTTTTTTCCCCTTATTTATTAACGCAGCGGCTATCGCACCACGCACAGAGCCCAACGTTTGTGCGATCTTATAATTTTGTACAAAAATTGTTTGCTCCATAGCCGCAAAAACTGGTTGAAATTCATCAACAATAAAAGATATCTCGTTATATAGTTTCCCTAGACAATCATAAAACGAAAATTTGGTCGTTATGGTCAACCTCTTGGAAAAAATAAATCTACAATTTCTATGATTTGCTTCTATAACCGCGATTCCGGTACCACGTAAACTCGGATCAACTCCAAGAATTATACCGTCGCATCCATGCTTAAGATCATGTAAACCATCTTTCGACAATTTTAACTCTTTTGTCCCACTATTGGAAAGATTCGCTATTCGTTCAGTCCATAATTGCCGATTAGATTTCCGCATAATCACCACCAACATTATCGCATCTTATAAAAAAAATCAACAAATGTGACATGAGTGCCTTAAATCATAAAAAAGACTTCCGAATTTAGAAAAGCAGAAAATGCTTCACCAATTCTTTACTTATTCGACAGCTTGGCACAGATTATACATTTATTGGTATCATGATTTCGTGCTGGACAGTACTTTCTGCCATACTCTATCATTTGAATGTGCGTATCATGCCAAGTACTTTGCGGGAAAAGTTGCTTCAAATTTTCTTCAATTTTACGGACATTCTTACTTGTAGATAATCCCCAACGGACAGATAATCTGGCAATATGAGTATCCACTGGGAATGCTGGTTTGTTGAAGGCTTGTGCCATTACAACAGATGCTGTCTTATGTCCGACACCTGGCAACATTTCGAGCTCTTCAAAAGTTTCCGGGACACGACCGTCAAATTTGCTGACCAATATTTGTGCAGTTTTTAAAATCGCATTTGTTTTATGATTAACCAAACCGCAAGGTCGTATAATTTTCGCAAGTTCATCAAATTTCATATCTGCAAACGCTTCAGGAATAGATGCCAACTTGAACAAATCTTTCGTTACTCGATTAACCATAACATCCGTACATTGTGCAGATAAAATCACTGAAATTAGTAACGTAAATGAGTCTGAATGTTTCAATGGAACCATCGGATTTGGAAACAAGGTATTCAGGGTACGCAAAATAAAATTTACTTTTTCTACCACATTCATGAGAATAAGGTAAAAATGGATACGGCGGAAGTTTTTGCAAAAAAGTTTTTTTCAAACAGGATCGGTGGGGAAAATTTTGGAAAAACCAGCAAAATTTACAAATTCGAGAAAATCAAACGAGCGAAGCGTGCCGCAATGAATAAGTACCCGGATCGTACAATCCTTGACATGGGGATTGGCGAACCAGATGTAATGGCTGACCAAATCGTAATTCAAACTCTATTCGATGAGGCAAATAAATTTGAAAACCGTGGATATGCAGACAACGGGTGCTACGAATTTAAAGTAGCAATAGCCAGTTA
Organism: Opitutales bacterium; assembly: GCA_029059365.1. GTDB lineage: Bacteria > Verrucomicrobiota > Verrucomicrobiia > Opitutales > JAIRKQ01 > JAIDVZ01. The sequence goes on from JAIDVZ010000004.1 coordinate 2,441, forward strand.
TATGAAACAAATGTTCCATGTTGAGCTCGATCCAGATAAGGAAATTTTGCACTCAATTGGATCAAAATCTGCGCTATCAATACTTCCGCTGTGCTTTATTAATCCAGGAGATACGGTATTAATGACGGTACCGGGATATGGGGTATTCGGTACGCATGCTAAATATCTAGGTGCAGATATAGTTAATTTACCTCTTTGTAAAAAGAACAAATTTCTTCCAGAAATTGAAACCTTGTCTCCAGAAATTTTACAAAAAACTAAACTCCTCGTTCTAAATTACCCTAATAATCCAACTGGCGCAATATGTACACGTGACTTTTATTCAAAAGTTGTTGAATTTGCGCATAAATATAACTTCCTCATCATCGCGGATGCTGCCTACTCTGCATTAACCTTCGATCCAAATGATCGGTTATCAATCCTACAAATTGATAGCGCAAAAGAAGTCGCTTTAGAATTACATTCCATGTCAAAAGGATTCAACATGACCGGGTGGCGAATTGGATGGGTATGCGGAAATGAATATCTCATACGTGCTTACGGAAATGTTAAGGATAATACTGATTCTGGACAATTTTTACCGATACAAAAGGCCGCTGCTAAAATACTCGGGAAACTTGATATTCCCCAGAATAACGCATCGCGATACTCAAGGCGCATGGACAAGGTGATAGAAATTTTCAATACACATGGAATGCGCTTTGAAAAACCAAAGGCTGGATTTTTCATATACTCAAACATTCCGAGTATGGCGGTCGTAAATAAAGAAACATTTTCCTTTCAGTCTGCAGAACAGTTCAGTGAATGGGCGATAGAAAAATTGGGCATCATACTCGTTCCATGGGATGATGCTGACCACGCTATTCGGCTATCCATGACATTTACCACGCCAGATATGAACGAAGAACAAATGTTAAATGCACTAGAACAACGTTTACTCGGTATCGAATTTTTATACCAAGGCTCACATCTTTGATAAAGTATCAATCCCCAGCAAATTCAATCCCAATGTTAGAACAAATAATGTCCTTTCACATAGAGCAAGCCTGGTATTTTGCACATCTTCATCGTTAATAAGTACGCGGTTTGAGCTATAAAATGATGAAAAATCACCAGCTAATTCATATAGATATGTGCACAAATAGTGTGGGCGCAAATCATCAATGGCTTGCTGTAGCACACTGGTAAAGTAAATCAATTTGCGTGCCAATACGCGTTCTTCTTCCGTTGTTATTTCAACTGCCAAATGATCATCTCGTTTCGCAATTTTTGATAAAATAGAATGTAAGCGAGCAACTGCATACAGCATATAAACCGCGGTATTACCGTCAAATGACAACATATTTTCCCAGGAAAACATGTAATCGTTCGTACGGTTTTGTGATAAATCAAAATAACGGATCGCGCCAATTCCTACCACCTTAGCAATATTATTTTTTTCATTTTCTGATAGATCAGGATTTTTATCATCAACAATTTGATACGCACGTTTAATCGATTCTGCTAACAAATCTTTGAGATAAATAGGAGATCCATCACGTGTTTTTATTGCTTTGCCATCCTCTCCCAAAATAGTACCGAACCAAACATGTTTAAGCTTCGGAAGTTTTTCACTAGCAGCAGAAAACCACCTCTCAACCGTCATAAATAATTGGCGAAAATGATCCTGTTGTCTACCATCGGTAACATAGATGATCTCATCCGTATGCCAATGATCAACACGATACTTCACGGTCGCCAAATCAGTTGTTGCATAATTAGAAGCTCCATCAGCTTTTCTAATAATAAATGGCTGATCTTTGTATTTTGGATCGTTTTCAAAAAATACAACCAATGCACCAGCATCTTCACGGGCAATCCCTAGTTTAGCCAAAGATTTACACACCTCATCCACTTTATCTCGATAAAATGATTCACCAAGGACGTAATCGAATTTGATGTGAAAAGCGTCATAAATTTTCTGAAAAGATTTGTAAGATAATTCATTGATTTGTTGCCAGATTTTGAGATTTTCTTCATCCCCATTCTGCAATTTAACCAGTTCCTCACGTGCAATATTTAAGAATTTTTCATCTTCCTTTGTAAGTGCGTTTCCAAGTTTATAAAGTTTTTCGATCTCAATGATCGCTTGATCCTCCGGAATAGTAGAAAGATCAACATGTTCACGCTTTATCGCCATAATCATAATACCGAACTGTGTCCCCCAGTCACCGATATGATTATCACCAATCACTCGCGCATCACAAAATTTCAATAATCTACAAATCGATTCACCAATATTCATGGATCGCAAATGCCCGACATGCATCTGCTTAGCAGTGTTCGGAGAAGAATAATCCACCACGATCGTTTGGCCATTTAACGAAACGATATCCCGTTTGAATGCGGAAATATCAC
>JAIDVZ010000040.1 GCA_029059365.1 Opitutales bacterium
CACCTATGAAGCGATTCTGTAGAAACTTAACTATTTGCCCAATTTCTTCTAAATCATTAAAAGTTTTCAAAAAATATTCCCAATCTTCACCCGAAATAAAAGAAAGAATTTTTTGCGCGTCACTAAATTTGTTGTCGAGTATGCGCGTCAATTCCTCACCTTCGTTACCGTAACCCGAGACATGCCAAAATTCAGATAAACAAGAAATCAAATTCATATGTCCTTCTGCCAACACTATCTTTAATTTATCAATTTCAGTAATATTTTCATCATCAACGAGTCTCTGTCTTAATCCCAATTCTACACATTTCTTAAACTCATCAATACCAGCTTTTACATCTTTGGCATATTCCCAATTTAAAATCGATTGATTACTAAAAATCTCATTCTCTGCCTTATCAGCTAAGAAATTCATCAGTAACTTATAAACATTTTCTAGGCCATCATACTTCGTGATGAACTGGGTAACATCTTCATCGCTTTTTAGCCTTCTAATTATTTCTTCGCAATCAGCATTTCTTTCAGCTTCCTGAGCCTTTAACACTGCGTCTTCAATAATTGGCTTTGCTTCTTGTATAACGCGTTGCGATAATGATTTTGCACCTTGCAATATCTCCTGCATGCCCAAGAGTAAGAAGTACATACCAAAGAAACTTTTCACAATATTTTCTTCTTCGTCATCAAGCCAAGGGAACGATGGTTCCGAAAATTCATATAACTCAGCCCATTTTTCACCAAAATTCGACTCGATATGACGATAAATTTCGCTGCTGGCGAACCTAGACACGGCTTGATGCACCGCCTCTTTAAGAAAGCCTCGCCATTGCTCTTCAGAAAAATCGTAGTATATATTATCTCTTAACCTAGTGAAAAGCGTATACAAGCCTGTCACATCATCATCGCCAGACGATAAAAGAGAAACCATTTTTTCAACGAATTGATTTCTCCAGTAATCTAGACCCATATTTCTGTCGTTCAAAACATCCAATATCGACTGAATTTGGTCGCGAGTAGTTAACGCATCTTGCCAAAAAACAGATGTTACCGCGAGCTTATCCTCAGAAAGAAAACCTTCATCCACTAAATGCAAAAGTCCCTCAAGATAACAAGCAGCACGCTTCTCATCCTGAGCATCTATTCTATTAATTCTGGAAATTAGGTTGCTCAAATTTTGCTCAATTGTTCTCAAATTTGACTCTGTCTCTGCTTTTTGAGATTCCAAATTTTCTATTTGTGTTTGGAGCTGATCGTTGATTGACTGCAATTGCTCAGCTTCACTTACTAATCGGCTAATTTTTTCCGAACTTTGCGTATTTTCACTTTGCAAAATTTGGTATTGTTGTTCCAAATTTGCGAATTGAGTTTCATTTTGTTCTTTTTGAGAATTTAAATTCTCGATTTTCTGAGTCAGAGCATCAACACGGCTCTGCAAACTTGCTTTTTGGGAATTCAAATTTCCACAAGTTTCGATCAAAGTATTAATCTGCTGTTCACGGCGTTCAATTTTTTTCTTAGCTTGTGAGAACTTTTTCTCCGCAATTGAGTAAGCTTCACATTCTGTATTAAAGCCAGCTAATAGGCTGCTATGTCCAGTTTGCAAAGAAGCCACTTGAGCGGTTAAATTCTGAACCATTTCTCGCAGTTCCGAATTTTGAGCTTGTAACGTTGCGACATCTCTCACGGCGAGGTCTTCGAAATTAACGCCTTCACTCGTGTCATCATCTGAATAGGTAGATAGTGCATTTCTTTGAAACACTACATTAACCGTCCGAAGAAACTGGCTTTGATTATTATTTGAGGTAGCGTACCCTGTTGGGAATTTTGACATTTTTTCTCCTTATTGTGTGGGTGGCGTGTGCTTAAATCTGTTTAGGTGCAAATTTACTGCCACACACTTTCCTACATTGTTTTACTCATCGTCATCACTAGAACCTATTACAACTGGAAAATTGAGCAATTTCGCAAGCCGTTTAAGGCGTTCCATATCTACTGTGCTTTTTCCAAGTGTTACATTGCTACTATCGTGAGGCTTACGATGGCTAAAATCAGAATTTGCGATATCATTCAATTTACCCAATGATTGCTTCATAAAGCCAAAGTTATCTTGGCATATTTTCTGAACTTGAGCTAAGGAATTTTGTGTTATCTTCAATTCGGATTGTACTTGGCTTAACTGTTCTTTTGTTTCTTTTAATTCAGCCTGAGTTTCGACCAAAGTTTCGCTTTTCTCTTCCAGCTTAGTGGTTAATTCGCTGATCTTCGTTTGAGAGTCATCCAAATCTTTTTTCAATTGCTGTACATATGCATCAAAACCGTTGATAGCACCTTCAAAAGTTTCATCTGTTAATGGTATTCCGCATTTTTCAGCCAATTTTTTCAATTCTTGAATCTTTTCATCGTTGTTGTTTTTCATACTTTCTACCTGCTTATCAAACTCAGCTTGATTATTTTCGATCTGTTTTTGTAAAAATTGCACCTTCTGTGTCTTTTCCTTTAACTCTTGTTGCGCATTTTCAAATTTTTTTTCCAAATCTTCTACGCTTGATTTTAACTTCGACTTCTGAGATTTCAAAATTTGAATTTGTGTTTGAAACTGATTGTTGGTCAACTGTAGCTGTTCAGCTTCGTTTTCTAAGCGATGAATCTTTTTCGAGATTTCCGTATTTGCTTGCTCATTATCACTTTTTAAGACTTGAATTTGCTGATTTAGACTTTCGATCTGAGCCGTACTCTCCGCTCCTTTTTGGTTTAGGCCTGAAATTTGCTGATTTAAATTAGAAATTTCTTTTTCTAAATCTCCTTTTTCCGACATTAGTCGTTCGCAAGATTCAGATAAGGCATTAATTTGTTGCTCACGTCTCTCAATTTTTTCGTTAGCTTTCTCAAATTTCTTTTTCAAATTATCGCATATCTCATGCTCTTTATTAAAATCGGACAGTAACTCATCGTATTTTTTCGCACCAAGTGCCCGTGCGGCTTCAATTTGTCGCTGCATTTCCTCTTGCAGTTTTCGATTTTCTTCTTGGAAAATACTAGCATCACGTTTCCCAAGATTTGAGAAATCAACTCCATCATTTTCCTGTCGCGTATACACATCTGCCGCTGCCGCCGAATATAGAGGTGGT
>JAIDVZ010000041.1 GCA_029059365.1 Opitutales bacterium
GATCACTACATAATAATATCTGTTTTTGTGATTCAAATAATTCGTTAAATGTATGGAAGAATTCTTCCTGAATACGTTCTTTCCCAGAAAGGAAATGAATATCGTCGATCAATAAAACGTCGATATTGCGATATTTTTGCCGGAAGCTTGGCAAACTATTTTGTTGCAGCGCATTGATAAACTCGTTTGTAAATTTTTCTGTAGACGTATAAACAACGTGCATACGTGGTGCCTGCTTCAATATCTGATGGGCCACCGCCTGTATAAGGTGGGTTTTGCCCAGCCCGGTATCACCATACAAAAATAACGGATTATACGCACGCCCTGGTGCATTTGCCACCGCTATACATGCAGCATGAGCCATTTGATTACCCGCTCCAACAACAAAATTTTCGAACGTGTTTTTAGGATTCAAAAGACATGCCTGAGAAATTTTCGAACAACCCTTTTCAGAATTTTCTTTTGGCTTGGCTGGACGAACTTGTACCGGGGCTGCTTTGACGGGTTGCTGTTCTTGATGATTGATCACTTGCAGACTGATATTCACTGGATGCCCTAGTGCTACTGCCAGTCGTTTGGATATGATATCCAAGTAATTTTCTTGAATCCAGATGACTGCAAAATCATTTTGTGCGCCGAGAACGATACCATCATCGGTTTCCGACAATACCACGATTGGTTCAAACCACGTCCGATATACATCAGGTGGAAAAATATCTGCAAAATCCGTCCGAACTGTTTCCCAAACTGGACACGGTATTACTGTACTTGTACCATTCATATAAAAGTTATTCACCCATTATAATCATATTTCTAAACAAACAAACAGGCCAAACCCAGCCTAAATAATTTAAATTAGTAACTTATTGTGGCAATTGTTTTAACTCGTTGATATTCAAAAAGTTAAGTACAAAATACCCGACGCTCCCAATACATACACCATCCAACATATGGATGTCAACCTAACGTTTATAATTTAAAATCAAGTATAAGAAATACACAAGTTATTCACACAAGCCTGTGAACAACTTTTCACCCCTTAATAATCAAATAGTTATTACAAAATAACCTAGTAAAAATTTTACTTTTAAAATGTTTTTTTGATAAAATTTTTTGATAT
>JAIDVZ010000042.1 GCA_029059365.1 Opitutales bacterium
ACCTTCTGATCCGTAGTCAGATGCTCTATCCAATTGAGCTAGAGGCGCACAACTGGAGGCATGCTGGAAAAGTTTTATACTTAATCAAGCCTTTTTTATTCTTATTTTTCCATCATACAGACGCTCGATACAGCCGTGTATTTCGAGAAATTGTGCGGACGTTGCGACTGTTTGCACCGGTACTTCGATAAAATTTGCTAAACTATCAAAATCTAAAGGCGAAGAATTAGACAAAATGTCATAGATCTTTTTCCCAACCGGGCAATTAATTGTAGGAGCTTTTGGCTTGTTTTCATTTTCGCCAAAAGGTAGCAATGGTTGCCGTGAAGTATTCAAATATGGGATTTCATCAAATAAATCATCGATGTCTCTTATGATCGATGCACCTGCTTTCAGCAGCGCTAAACAACCAGCGCTTGATCGTTGATCAATTCTACCAGGCACTGCGAAAACATGTCGACCCTGATCGATAGCATGTTTAGCAGTTATCATACTACCGCCATGTATATCGGACTCAACCACTATCAGGGCATCGCATAAACCAGAAATTAGACGATTTCTGCACGGAAAAGTCTGTTTATCTGCACGTCGGCCAAAAACAAATTCTGATAAAACACCGCCATTAGCCACGATTTTATGATAAAGTAGGTTGTTTTCTTGTGGATAAATAACGTCCAGGCCGCTACCAAGTACAGCTATGGTTCTGCCACCTCCGGTAAGCGCGCCCTCGTGGGCACTGGAATCGATTCCACGAGCAAGCCCGCTAACAATACAGATTCCTTGTTGAGCTAATTCGAAAGCGAGTCTATGTGCGATTGTCATTCCGTATGCGGTTGCATCACGGGAACCGACAATAGCTATTTTGGGTTTATTTTCACAAAAATTATCTCCAAGACCATACATCCCAATCGGCACATCGTATATTTGGGTCAATAGCTTTGGAAATTTTGGGTGCTGGCATCCCCAAAATTGGGCTTCCATTTCGTATAATTCTTGTTCTTCTTTCTCTAAGTTAAAAAATTTTTCGTGATTAACTATAGTATCTGCAACGACTTGACCGATTCCTGGTAATGTTTCTAAGGATGCCTTACCAGCATGAAACACATCGCGTATATCTGGAAAATGTTTTGCTAAAGTTTTATACACGCATGGGCCAACGTTAGGTAGCCCATTGAGTATCATTAAACATTGATTGGTAGACAGTTCCTTCCCCACGGGACTAATCAAAATCATATTTTTCTTTTTGCAAGCTTTTCTGCAAAATATTTTTCTTGCGGAGATTTTATCTAGGACGCTATAGTGGCAGGATGCCTGTTAAGTTACTAGATTTAGTCGAGCAGAACAATGAATTGAAAGGGGCCTTTGTAGAAAAGTTTGAAGAAATTCTTGAATCTGGTCAATTTATAATGGGACATGAAGTTGAGTCATTTGAAGCTAATGGGGCCAAATATTTATCGTGTAGGTATACACTTGGCGTTTCTTCCGGGACGGATGCGCTATTGTTGGCTTTGATGGCTTTGAAAGTTAAGCCTGGAGACGAAGTAATTTGTCCTGGATATACTTTTTTTTCGAGTGCCAGTTGTATTTCTCGTTTGGGGGCAGATCCGGTTTTTGTCGATGTAAATTATGATGATTTTTGCATGTCCATTGAAAATCTGAAAAAGAAGATAACATCGAAAACGAGGGGAGTAATAGGGGTTCACTTGTTTGGGCAAGCCTGCTTATGCGAAAAAATTGCAAAAATTTGCTCAGATTACGGTATTTTTTTTGTTGAAGACTGTGCACAAGCTATGGGTGCGAAGAGGCATGATCAATCGGTTGGTTCATTTGGGAATATAGGATGCTTTAGTTTTTTCCCGAGTAAAAATCTTGGAGGATTTGGAGATAGTGGATTGGTGTGTACAAATGATGAAGCTGTGTATGAAGAAATGAAAATTTTGCGTACACATGGCATGCAGCCTAAATATTTTCACAAAAAAATAGGTGGTAATTTTCGGATAGATGCTTTGCAAGCCGCTTTTTTAAATATTAAATTGGCCAAAATAGATCATTATGTACAAAAACGTAGACAGAACGCGGGTTTTTATAATGAAAATTTGCGATCACTAGAGAATTATATCTCTCTGCCGTCAGAGACGTCTGGCAACTTTCATACTTGGAACCAATATACAATAAAGGTTCGAAATGATAAACGAGATGATCTAAAGGATTGGCTGCTTTCTAAAAAAATTGGTTGTGAGGTGTATTACCCTCTAACATTGAACAAGCAGGAATGTTTTCTACAAAAACAGGAAAAGTTACCAATTGCCGAAGTTTTGGCTACTCAAGCATTAAGCTTGCCGATATATCCTGAGCTGAGGGCGGACCAATTGGAAGCCGTGGTTGATGCAGTCCATGGTTTTTTTCAAAAATAGTAGAGCCGTGTTAAGATT
>JAIDVZ010000043.1 GCA_029059365.1 Opitutales bacterium
AAATCAAACAGGGCGTTAAATAATCAATAGGAGATTTTGACTATGCACAACGATAGTTACAACGATTTTCTGGACGAGAGGAAGATGGAGCAGCTGCCGGTGGTGCTGACTCCCGCAGAGGCTATGGAGGTTTTGGGAGTGGGGAAGAATACGATGTACCGGCTGCTGAACTCCGGAAAACTTCCAGCGGTCCGGATTGGTCGGAGCTGGCGAATTTCAGGCCACGAAATTGAGCTGTTCATGACATCTACTTACTAAAGGCATCAGGAGATAGATTTCATTCTATCTCCTGATGCCTTTTTTGAGAAATATAGTAATCAACCAGATATTGGCATGTGGGGATATTTAGATTTTTCTCAATGTCTGTAAATCCAGTTTGTTTGGCACACCTTGGTATAATCCTACACCATTCCTCAAAAACATCCCACAATACAGACTCAAATCTCACATATTGTGTCCCTAATTTTGTTTTAGATAACCGCCAGCCACATTCATCTACTGGATAGATGTTTGGTGATGGTCGGTTTGTCTGAATGGGTACAAAATCATCCATATTGTCAGCTAAACTAAATATTTTCCCTAATTGCTCAATTCTATTGCGATAATCCGGAGCCATGAGTGCCGTTACCTGTGCGTTATCAAATAGCTGATGTAGCTTCTTTGTGTCTCTATAGAATAAGTGCTCCTTTCTGAAGTTATGGACATAAGCTGTCAGCAAATAGGGGAGCAATGCCTGAACATCTGTACTTCGAAAATCAATCATCTCTGGAATATACGCTAATGACAGCCTCGGTAGCACCTTTTGCGGTTCTGATGTACTGCATTCATTTTCAATATCACGACATAAATCATTGAAACGATTTGTGATTATCTTGCGTGTGGGCAAGCCACGAAGATAATGGTTTTCAATGTCTGAGTAGGCCCTCCGAAATTCATCCAATTGAGTTGCCCAATAAACTCCTCCGGCAATTCCATCATCCTTATCCACAACGGAAGAGTCAAGTTCTGAATCATCAGGCTCCAAATCATAAAATGTGCGTACCGATTCAAGTGTAGCATTATCAGCGTAATCTTCAAAACACTTTTTGCATTCCTCCCAAAAATTTCTTGCACCTACTGTAAATAGTGGCTTTAATGACTCGGCCTTGGATTTAACTTTTTGCGACTTATATTCAACTCGTGCATTAAAACGACGCAACATATACTGCCGTATTGCTTCACGTGCGCGAAGCTCCTGCTCTAATACAGCGGTATTAATATTTTGCATAAAAATTACCCCCGCTCTAGTATTTGCTTAAAATTACTACAACGA
>JAIDVZ010000044.1 GCA_029059365.1 Opitutales bacterium
AAGGACGACGATGCACCAAATACCGAATATGCAATCAATTAGAGGAACTATGTGGGACATAGAAAATATTAAACAATTTTCATTAAAACTCATAACCAATGATTGGTTTATTGGTATAGTTGCGGTTTTTTGCCTGCTTTGGTTACTGAAGATCTGGACCAAAAAATGTATTTTGCCCATCGCTTGTTCAAAGTTTGGGCGTACCCAGGCCAGCGAACATGCACTTAAAACTGTTATAGTTGGAGTATGCAATGAAATCGATTCCATTGTCCGTGCTCGTGTAAATTTGAATGTAAAACGTGGGAAACTCGCTATACAGCTCAGACTTAAACTTGGCACGTATTCAAATTTAGCGGATTTGACGACAGATTTGCAGAATAAATTGTATACCGTTTTGGTTGATGATCTGGGATTAAATAATATCACTAAGATTGATATCTTGATATCTGATTTTTCTGGTCGTAAATGCGCAGCGCAGGGCAATTTTCTCGCCGAATGTTCATGTGAAAAAGCTGTTGATCAGGAGTGATGGTGCTCGGTGAGATACACTTGATAAAGTATCATGCCCTCGGGAATGACTACTTATTTCTGGATTCTGCTACTTTCGATAAGCCATCAAGCGAGTTTATAAAGCAGATTTGTCACCGAAATTTCGGTATTGGTTCAGATGGGCTACTGTATGGTGGTTATGTGAACGGTCAGTTCAAACTAACAATTTTTAATCCAGATTCTAGTATCGCAGAAATTAGCGGAAATGGCACACGGATTTTCGCTCGTGCGATGTTTGATTTAGGCCTGATTAATATTGGCCAAAAGTTTGAAATTTTAACAAATTTTCGTACCGTTAGTTGCTGCTTAATGGCAGCTGATTGTATTTCCGTAAATATGGGATCCCCAAGTTTTGAAGCTCCAAATATCCCAATTGTCGGAAAGGATGGTGCGAATATCACCATCAACGGTAGAACCTACAAATATTATTCGGTTTCGCTGGGGAATCCCCATTGTGTCATTTTTGTCGATGCGATACTACATGAGGATGTCTTATCTGATGGGCCAATTTTGGAAAAAAATATAGCATTTCCTGAAAAAACTAATGTTCAGTTCGCGCACATTATCGATTCTGAGAATATTTCGATTGAAATTTGGGAACGTGGAGCAGGTTATACGCTGGCCTCGGGGTCAAGCGCGTGTGCGGTATTTTCGGTGGCAAGGAAACTGAAAATATGTTTTAGCAGGGTTACTGTCCACATGCCCGGAGGAGACCTTCTGTTGCTTGAAAATTCGAATGAAACCATCACGCAAACCGGGCCAGTTGTGAAAATCGCTGACTGCGAAGTAGGGATAAAAGACCTTCCAACGGAAAAACTCCACCAGATGTAAAATTTTCCGATGCCGAAGCTTCGAATTTCCCTACTTTAGTAGCCCAATCTGTTTAAATTTCACATATTGAGCCACTACTTGTAAATTCAGAGAGACCGATTGGAAACAATCTTTAGTGTAATTGTACAAGTTGATAATGTCCACCTTTGGTATTACCTGTATTTTCGGCATTGCCTTTATAATACAGAAAAATTACGGATGATTGATCAATAATAATATTATGATTCTCGATCATTTTACGTATGCCTTGTATTATCTCTGACCAGGAATTTCCCTTGACTTCGCCTGCATTACCATTTGAGGCAAAAAATCGGCACTCTCCAGGCTCGTATCCTAAACTATCGGGAAATATAGCCAGTGTTTTTTTTACATGTTTTGCTACCCAGGAACCTGCAGGTCCGGTAGGGTCTATTTGTTCTTTGGGATTTAATATCTCCATTTCTTTTCTTGTAGTGTTTAAGCATTGTATAGTTGAACGAAGATGCTTTAAGTTTTCTAATAAGTGAACAGTGTACTGCAAGCTTAATGGGTCCTGGGCATTTTCCCCATAATTTTCCCTAAGCTTTTTCCTCCAATTATCCTTAAATTCTTCTATTGTTTCAGTGATATGCCTTAGATTGTTAAAAGCAGGCGATTCATCTAGAGTACACAATATGGAGTCTTTATTTTTGGCATTGGGATCATTTATATCGCTCAGTAGCTTTTCTAGATCTTTTAGAAGGTCATTCAGCTTTTCTTTATTTATCGGGCAATTTCCTATGGAAAGATCTGCATTTTTCTCGATGTCCTCTAGAGGCTTTATAAGCTTTTCCGTTTTTTCTTGGAGAAATTGGCGGATCTGATTCGGTAAATTACGGCAAAGATCTTGGTATTTCTGACTCACTTCACTTTTTATTCTGATTCGTAAATTTTCAGCATCCTCATACGAGCCTTTTTTGCCATTAATAGCCATTAATACCGAAAGAAAGAAACAATTATGATCCTCGCTTCCGCATTCGGTAATTGTACCATCGTTGGCTTTTATAAAATCAATTTGTGAGGCATACTTGTTGTTTGGGTCCACTATGATAGTATTTGACTCACTTCCGTGAATCGCTTGTTGAGAATCGATGTTAGCATTGTCGTCGCCTAATGCCGGAATAATATTCTCAAGGTCATTATCTTGATAAATGTCGGTTGTCGGCGCATTTCCTTTTTTTATATCCGAACTTTGTGATTTTGCCTTTAGACTTTCAGTTAACGATGAAATCGTCGCAAGCAGTATGTCGATATCTTCTTGAGTCCGTTGTGATGAATGGATTTTTTGAAACATCCCCTCCAAGTCTTGATTGTCCTTATAAAGCGACGTAAATACTGATTCTAAAAACGAAAGCTCATCATCAATATTTTGCATGTTTTTATTCCGCATAGCTGTGATTATTGCATCGCTTAAATTGCCGGCTTGGGTCGGTTTGATATCCTTAAATGAAGCCATTTTTCCCCAAAAATTCTTTATTTGTTCAGCTATCTCTGGGGTGACTACCTGTTTTTGTTTATATACATTTAATAAAACATCTAAAGTGGACTGAACTTGTGATTCATTAAAGAGATAAGTCGTATAAGCTTCATACAATAAAGATAGATCATTTGTCAATTCTCGTTGTTCGATTTCAGAAGGTTGTTTTTTTTCACTTAAAGCTTGAACCCGCGCGAGCGCTACTTTTATCATCTGTGGAAGCTGATCTTTGTGGATGGCAGTGCTTTTTGAACTTTTGCCCAACTTCCCATTGTGTTCGAGTTGAAGTATGTCTCTTAGGAAAACGAGGGCCCTGATTCGCATGTATGATTGAGTGGAAGAATTTTGGATCATCTTTATTATTTCTTCAGTTATCAGGTAATTCTTTTCAGCATCCTTGAACTTGGCTTCGATAACCTCTTCTAAAAGTCCTTGTCCAGTGGCATTAAAAATATCCAATTCCAGGGTATCAGATATCCAGTTTTGGGCATCTATTCTCATTGTTTCCCGGCTTGATAGTCCGTTTTCAGGTAATTGGCTTTGCAGTTGAGTGTTTTGAAGCTGATTTTCATTTGCTTCTTTAGTCGTTTGCGTTGCCGAAGTATCGGTCCCTGATCCTGCTAGAGGTGCTACATTTGCATTTTCCGCTGCGCTTTCTATGCCAAGGTTATCCTTTAATTTGCAATTCTCCATTAAAAATGTATGCATTATTGCACGCAGTAAGTCAAGATGTTTCTTATGGCATTTTTGTAAATTTACTCCTGAAGAGGTGCATCAATTAATTTGAAAAGTTCTTTTCTTTAGGAAAGATAGCTTGATAATGCCCGTATTCTGTATTACCCGAATAGTATAGATAGATGGCATCCTTAGGCAGATTGTTTAAGTCATCGGGATATAGTATATATCGAGTTTCATCCTGATTGTTATGACCTATAATTCGTGCTATTATGGCAGATTTAGAATTTTGTTTTAGTGTTGAGCTTGGTGTATCCGTAAATACTACTAACTGTCTACTAGTAATTCTCACCAGCGTACTGCCTACGCATATTCCACTTGTACCTGCTGCAGAAAGATTTATACTGCAACCTGGTGTTGATATTTCTCTTGCTAAAAGGTTAGATTCGTATTGCCCAATATCTGAAAGGGCGGACTCACTTATCGATAGTCTGCAGGTTGCGACACTTTGTATAAGGTCATTCTGTTTTTGATTTTTTTCATTTAAATCGCTAATGTAAGCGTAAAAATTTCCTAGCTGCTCTGTAAGGTTATTTCTTGCTTCAGCATCATTTTGATTGGTTGTGAACCTATTAATATATAGAGTAAGGTTATCAATTTGTTGTATTAATTCTTCGTTTTCACTAGCTGATGTTTCCCTAACCTCAGCCAGGTTATTTTTTAGTGTAGTCAAATCACTGATCAATACGCTGTAAATATCATTGGTATTATTTGGATGATTCCCCAGTACCAGATTTGTCAATTGGGCCCGATATTCTAACATACCTTGATGTCTGCGGTCCTCAAAGTCTTTGGTGCTCATTTCGGAATACGGTTTTATTTGACGCATGATGGAGTAAATCAAACAATCTCCGCCGCCACCGCATTCAACGATTTTCATACCATTTTTTTCTAAAAAAAAGCGTACAGGAGCAGTGTTTTTGTACTTAGGTTCTATGTAAATTGTATTCTGAGGATTTGACGGTACCGTTTTGGCAGAAGGAAGATTGTTTTTTGCCGGCGTTTGGGCTTTGTTTTGTAAGTCCGTATCACTGCCAGTCACATTCGTGGTAGAACTGGATGGATCTGTATTTGAAGAGCTGCCATCAGTATAGCTGCTGTCTGATGTTGAGGAAATAGCATCAAGGTTATTATCTTGGTGGGCGCTGTTTTTTGTCGATGTTTGGGATTTGTCTTGTGAGTTCGTATTACTGCCAGTCACGTTCGTGGTAGAGTTGGATGGGTCTTTATCTGAAGAGCTACTATTAGTATCTGGACTAGGACTATCCTTGATGTTTTGAGGGTTTTCGTCCGTAGAAATATCCTCTTTAGGATTTTTTTTGAAATATTGTATTATTTTTTCGAACCACTTTAAGATAGCTTCGCCCAAATATATGA
>JAIDVZ010000045.1 GCA_029059365.1 Opitutales bacterium
TGCTATAAATCCCCCGAGGGCTACGATCTTAGAATGTTGGGAAATTTTAGCGCTGTTAATGAACATTTGTTCACGAGGAGATGAAAGTGATTACCTGAGTTTTGAGCAAATTTGGGCGGATATAGCTTATGTGTTACCGGAATTCGAAGGTATAAGTTTTAAATCCATTCCTTTGAGTGGTTTATTTTTAAAAAAATGATAAATTTCAAAGTTTTTTATTGAAAAGTGTGTTTTTATCTGCATAGTTGTATATTACAACCGTTAGGAAGTGCGGTTTAGTTAGGGGAGAGCGGACTGATTTATTTCAGTCCGCTGTAACTCTTTAATAAATTTGCTAAAATTCTATTGAAGCTTGCAATTTTGATCATCACAAGATAGTTCAAATCCCGTAGATGGAGCTACAACTATCGTATTATAAGCGATTTGCTAAGGATGATTTATATCGTGCTGTCGATGAGATTTGTGCTGTTTTGATTGCGAATGGAGCACGCCCATATTTTGTTGGTGGGTGTGTGCGTGATGCCTTACTTGGGCAGCCAATTTCTGATTTTGATATAGAAGTGTTCGGAATATCTCCGGAAAAAATCGTACAAGTGCTAGCCTATAAATTTGATCTTATACTACAAAAGCGCCTTATTTACGGTTGTGAATCTTTTGGCGTTTTTAAGATTAAGGGGTATAATATTGATCTTTCCGTCCCACGTGCTGAAACAAAAATAGGTGATAAGCATAGCTCGTTTTCGGTTGATTTATTGCCAAACAGTACAGTACAGGAAGCAGCTAGCAGGAGAGATTTTACTATCAATGCGATATATTTTGATACGCAACACAATATATTATGTGATCCGTACGGTGGTGTAGGTGATCTGCATAATAAAATACTGAAAAATGTTGGTGAACGATTTGTAGAAGATCCGCTTAGAGTATTACGGGGTATGCAATTTATCAGCCGTTTTGAATTGATGCCTGCTGATAGTCTGATCGAGTTAGCAAAAACTTTAACCCCGGATGAGTTATCAGCAGAAAGAATTTTTTTGGAATGGAAAAAATTGATTTTATTAGGTGTTAAGCCATCACTTGGTCTGCGATTTTTGGAAAAATGTGGATGGTTAAAATTTTTCCCTGAGATTCAGGCATTAATTTCGTGTGATCAAGATCCGTATAGACACCCGGAAGGTAATGTTTTGAGTCATACCTGTTTGGTCCTGGATTTATTTGCAAATGATCGATCAGGGGATGATACAGAGGACCTGATTGTTGGATTTGCCGCACTATGCCATGATTTTGGGAAGCCTATAACGACAATAAAGGATGATTCCGGAGTACATCATCGAGGGCATGATGTTGCTGGTTTACCCTTAGTTGAAGCATTTTTGAGGCGTATGCGTGCTCCAAATTGGTTAATCGATGGTGTCAAACCATTGGTGGAATGTCATATGCTTTTGCGTGGAGAGAATTTTCAATCGGCAGATGAGGAGCAACGGGAATCGAAGTTATTGAAGCTCGCAAATAAAGTTGGTCGGATCGATAGATTATTGAGAATTTGTACATATGACAGCCACGGACGTGGGGGTATTTGGGGAGATCCACGATCTTCAGAGTATGAGTTGCCGCTGATTGAGTGGGCAAAAGAAGTATCAATAAAATTCGATGTTTTTTGTCATCCACCGGTTCCGATTATTCAAGGTCGTGATTTATTGAAACTAGGATTACCACAGTCGCCTGATTTTAAATCGTTATTGGAGCAAATATTTGAAGCGCAGCTCGATTTAGTATTTACCGATTATGAAGGTGGAATGAAATATGCACGCTCACTTTTGCAAGGAGACAAGTCCAAATTTTGATTGACTAATTGGGCAAAATTTTTACATTATTTCTCCGTTATGGAACGTTCTTGGCTAGCTGTTTTTTTGGCGATCTTTTTGACAGGTTGCTCATCTTTGAATGTGAATAAATCGCAACCTACTGATGATATTGCACAAGCTAAAGAAGATGCATTTTATATCCCAAGACCGATGAAAGCGGTAGGAACAGATCCGATGTCGACGGTATATTCCTATTCGAAGTCAGATATTATCGCATCTGTTTTTTTTGAATTTGATAAGGCAAATCCAAAAAGAGAATACACAAGACGTATAAAATCAGCTCATAAATTTTTCGATCAACACCCTGAATTAAATGTCCTTGTGGTTGGACATTGTGACCACTTTGGAGAGCAAGCATATAACAAGAAACTTGGTCTCAAACGTGCAGAAAATGTGAAGAGTCGGTTAGTCAAGCTTGGGATTGATGAAAACAGAATCGTGGTTGCCTCCCTAGGATCTGAGCAAGCAAAAGAGACAAGTTCTAATAAAGAAATCACCATGTCTGATAGACGGGTAGATATCGTTTCGATTGAGAATTCAAAGTAACTTAGCGGATTAATTTTAAGCGAAATAAATTGCTGCTAAGTATCCAAAGATCAGCAATGGAATGTTGAAGTGTATGAATGTCGGCACCACTGAATCTCGAAAGTGGTCATGTTGTCCGTCGATATTCAATCCAGCAGTCGCTCCGAGCGTGGAGTCTGAAGCCGCTGATCCAGCGTCTCCAAGTACACCAGACACGGCAAGTACGACGAATGTCCCTTCTACGGATATCCCAATTTTTTGACAAATCGGGATGAATATGGTGGCCAAGATTGGCACTGTAGAAAATGATGAACCAATTCCCATTGTTATTATGAGCCCGGTGAATAGCATTAATAAGATCGTCAGGTGAATATTTCCTGAAGTTGCGGAAATCAGGATATTTACGAGTTCATCTATAGATCCGGTAGAGGATAGCACATTGGCATATCCAGCAGCGATTATCATAATCATGCCGATGTTTGACATCATGCTAAATCCTTCCGTAACAATTTTATTGGAATATTTTAACCTAATATTTTCAGAGAACAGTAGCACTACAATCCCGCAAAATGCCCCAATCATCATACTTTTTAGTAATATTTGCGTGCCAAGCATGACCAAAATAGCGGCTATTCCATAGCAAAGCTCTTTTTTGGATATTACTGTTTTTGTGGTGTGTATAGTTTTACAATCTTTATATTCTCTCGGTCTTTTGTATGAAAAGCGAACAGCTACTAGCAATCCAGCAAGCATGCCGATTGTTGGAATACTTGTCAGTTTTAGGATGTTGAAGGTATCGAGTGTAATTGATATCCCGTGTGACATCATTTGTCCGATAACGATTTCACGTAGAAAAATTTCCCCAAATCCGAATGGCAAACAGCCATATGTAGCAACTAGCCCAAAGGTAAGGACGCAAGCTACTGCACGACGATCCGTTTTTGATTCATTAAATAAGCCTATTAACATCGGTATAATCACAGGTATAAATGCTATATGTACAGGGATGATCGTTTGAGAACAAATCCCACATAGCAACAATAATAGTAACGCTATGCGGACTTTGGAAGCTGTCGAGTACTTGGACTGCTGACTATCATTTGCAAATTTTGATGTCAAATATCCTGGTAGTCCAATGGCGGTTAACCCAGCTGCAAAGATTCCCAAAAAACCATAGCTCAGGGCGATGCTTACCCCATTTGTGGTCCCTGTGGAAAAAATCTGTATTATCTGTCCAATTCCATAATTACTGACCATTCCTGCTAACAGCGTTCCGATTACCAAAGATAGCGGTATGCTTAATCCCCACAAGCTGAGCATAGTAATTACCGTCACGCTCAAAAATGCTCCGTTTGACAAAAAGCTCCAAACAAGATTCATCGTTCTTGAGTGCCAGGAAAGTTCATTCTTTACAAGAAAATTGTCGATACACAGTGGATTTTACTTGAGAATTTGGTCACATTCTGCTGAAATCGGGGCCAGTTTTTTAAAAAGAAGGAAATAGATGGCTGTAAAGGTAGGAATAAACGGTTTTGGTAGAATTGGGCGTTTAGTTTTTCGTGCGATTGTGGATAGCGGAAAATTTGGTAAAGACATTGAAGTTGTTGCAGTTAATGACCTCGTGCCTGCCGATAATTTAGCATATCTCGTGAAATATGATTCAACTCAGGGTGGATTCAACGGAGAGGTTCGAGCTGAAGGAGAGGATATTTTGGTGGTGAATGGCCACCGTATCAAATGTTTGGCGATAAAAGATGGACCTGCAGCATTGCCATGGAAAGATCTTGGGGTAGATATTGTGGTGGAATCTACAGGCTTGTTTACGCAAGATGAAAAAGCGGAAGGTCATTTACATGCAGGTGCCAAAAAAGTGATCATTTCTGCACCTGGCAAAGGAGATCGTGTCAAAACAGTGGTCATTGGTGTTAATGATAATACACTCACTGCTAATGATAATATCGTTTCCAATGCATCTTGTACCACAAATTGTTTGGCTCCGATAACTAAAGTTGTGTTGGATAATTTTGGGATTATTGAGGGCTTAATGACAACCGTTCATAGTTATACTGCGACTCAGAAAACTGTGGATGGGCCATCCAAAAAAGATTGGAAAGGCGGACGTAGTGCAGCGATAAATATTATTCCTTCAACTACCGGGGCTGCCAAAGCGGTTGGCTTGGTTTTGCCGGCGGTTAAGGGCAAATTGACCGGTATGTCATTCCGTGTTCCTACTCCGACGGTATCTGTGGTTGATTTGACCGTTCGTACAGAAAAGAAAACATCCTATGAAGAAATTTGCGCAAAAATGAAGGAAGCTGCAAATGGAGGGCTAAAAGGTATTTTGAAGTACACAGAGGATGAGGTGGTTTCTAGTGATTTTATTCATAACAATGCCTCTTCGATCTTTGATGCGGGGGCTGGAATCGGACTTAATGATCAATTTTTCAAGCTCGTTAGTTGGTACGACAATGAGTGGGGTTACAGTTGTCGTTGTGTACAATTGATCGAAAAATTGGCAAAATTCTGTTAGGTTTTTGTTAAAAGTTTACAATTGACTGCTAGTACTATACGTGCTAGCTTTTTTTTGTGAAAAAGTTTTTATTTGTAGTGCTTGCAAGTGTATCTTGTGTGTCGTTTTTGCATAGTGAAGAAAATTTAAACAAGCCACATACAATAGTTGCACTTGGAAAGTATAATAAACCCAAACACACAACGTATGAAATTGGCTCAGTTGGTGGCACTCGGTTTGTGCATAACAGAATTTATGAAAAGGGCGGTTCGACAAGATATGGATGTCGCTCGGTTGAGAGTGTTACCGGTCTTTGGACAAAGGTAAAAATCGCTCCAGTTATGCTCAATGCCTGTGTTGCATACACATACGATACGCATAAATATGACCGTATGGTTGGAGTTTCAGATTCTGCACATGGGAAATTTCATGGATATTCGCTTAGTACCATAATTGAGGCACAATACAATCCAGTTAAAGTGAAATCTTTCAAAGTATCCCCATTTGTTGGGCTTAGGTATAAATATTCG
Organism: Opitutales bacterium; assembly: GCA_029059365.1. Lineage (GTDB taxonomy): Bacteria > Verrucomicrobiota > Verrucomicrobiia > Opitutales > JAIRKQ01 > JAIDVZ01. Next base: position 5,430 of record JAIDVZ010000045.1, read on the forward strand.
CATAAACGTGCATATACCGAGAGAAATTCGAGTGCTAATAGAAGCTATGAAAAGAGCGATTTAAAATCTTTACGACTAGGAATAGGTGTGTTTTTGGAGAAAAATTTAAGAATATTTTCACGAAAATGCTGGATTTATTCAAAATTAACCTACTTGCATGTATTGCATGATTCTGATCCTACGGTGAAATATACCATAGGTAACGGAGCTATACAATCTGAACGTTCAAATTTCCAGAAAAAGGACGGTTTTGAGATGGAGCTTGGTACCGCGATTAATTTTTTCCGTAAATGGGATGCAGATGTTTGTTACCAATTATTTGCGGATGATAAATTAAGTTCACATGGTGTTTTATGGCGAGTAAGCTATAATTTTTGACATAAATTTGTTGACCGGCAGTTGATGTTTTGTAAAAGCCCATGCTAGATATTTAATTTTAGCGGGTAACTGTCGTGAGAAAAGAGATAAAGGCGATAAACAATACACGTTCTTCGGTGCTCTACCATTTTGATGCTGAGGAATTTTCTACAGAAAAAAATAAAGTGGTGGCCGAGTATTGTACCAGTGTGGCTGTCCCAGGATTTCGAAAAGGTAAAGCCCCCAAGGGCCTAATTTTATCGAAATTTGGAAATGATATCGATTCTCGTGCACGTTCAGTTTTGATAAATAAATCTCTCGAAGATGCGGAAAAATCGAAACAGGAGCTGCATCTACTCGTGGTTACTGATTTTTCGGTGGACAAGGAGGAAGATGGCATTGCCGTTAAATTGATTTATGATCTGCAGCCGGATATTAAACTTCCAGATTACAAATCCATAAAGTTAGATCCATTCTCTTCGGACGTAAGTGAGAAAGAGATTGAAGATGAGTTTGTCCGTATAAAGAAACAACATTCGCGGTATATTCCAGTGGATCGTGAAGTTAAGCCTGGTGACTATGTGAAGGTCAATTACGAGGGAATTTTGCGGGGTGGTTCGAAAATTGCAGATGTTGTTTCAGATCACAAAATTTGGGGGAAACAGACTGGTACTTGGGAAGAGGCTGGGAATAAGGATGTTCCTGGTGTACAAGCAGTTATCCAAGGTGTTATCGGACATAAAGTAGGAGATAAAGGTAGCGGCAAAGAAACGTTCCCTAAAGACTTCAGTGTGCCAGAATTGGCCGGCAAAAAGGCAACCTATGATTTTGAAGTTTTGGATGTACGTGAACGTGTGGATCCGGAGTTGAATGAGGAGTTTTTTAAGCAGTATGGTGTTACAAATGCTACTGAATTAAAAAATAGAATTCGGGAATCAATCGCACAGCACAAAACTACACAAGGGTTGGTTAAACAGCGCGATCAAATTATGAAATTTTTGGCAAATGCTGCTGATTTTGAACTCCCAGAAAGCGTGCTTAAGCGTGAGATCCAGTCATTGGCACAGATGTTTGTTGATTCACAAGTACGCGGAGGAGCATCGGTCAAGACAATTGAGGGGCATATTGGTGAAATATCAGAAAATTTGACTCCACTCGCTGGTGAACGTGGAAAATCAGGGATGATGTTGGATAAAATCGCTGAGGTTGAGAAAATTGCGATCGACAATAAGGATGTTGAAGCGATGATTTGGCAAGATTGTATGCTCAAAAAATTGAACGTAAATCAGTATGTCAATAGCCTCCAAAAGGATCGTAATTTGTTGATTGATCTGCGTTCACGTACGTTGCATGGGAAGGTACTTGATTTTTTGGTGAAGTTGAATTCGCAAGAGGCGGCTGATACCACAAAAATTAGTAAGAAGAAATCCGAAAAAGCAGGAAAATAGCCGATAAATTTTGCTGCTTGCCTTGTGCAAATT
>JAIDVZ010000046.1 GCA_029059365.1 Opitutales bacterium
ACTATGTACATTGCTCGCTGCGGTGCTTATTCCGTGTGCCTGTCTTGCCGCTGATCCGGCCGATAGTCGCCCTGAAAACCAAGGCGACACATCTCAGGGAGCGCCGCTGAGACCTCAAAATCCTGGTGATAATTTGAATGCTCAACCTGCCGCTCCTGCTGCCCCAGCTGCACAACCTGCGGCTCCAGCTGTTCCAGTTGTCAATGCTCCTGCTGCTCCAGTTCCGGCTGCTCCTGCTGCCCCAGCTGCACAACCTGCGGCTCCAGCTGTTCCAGTTGTCAATGCTCCGGCTGCTCCAGTTCCGGCTGCTCCGGCCGCTCAGGCTGCTAATGCTCCAGCCGCTCAGGTTGCTAATGTTCCGGCTGGGTACAAAGACAGGAATGATGTTTTTGAACAAACAAACATCTTGCGGCAGAATGCTAATATCGTGCTCAGTTTGATTGAGAAATTCAATTCGACTGATAATCGTCGTGTCATCGTGGATGCTGGTTATTTGAACCATAAGCAGAGTGTTGCACGTGGACTTGGGTATAGTGCTGATGCCTTCATAATAACGGGTGTTCTTAACAGTGGTTCTATTTGTACCCTGAATGATGGAGCTTTATCGCTCGCGCTAGCCGCGTCTTATAGCGATACGTCAGCGGATTACAAAGGAGATTGCGCAAAACATGGAAATAAGTTCAAGGAAAAGACGTTCTTAGTCGGGCCTTGTATCACATACAAATCTGAAAAGTTGAGAGTTGATGCATCACTTTTGTATGGACACACGAAGTACAATGTTTCGCGGTCATTCCCTCAAGGTGCTCCTGCTGTTTGGTCGAATGCTCGTAATTCGTCATACAACGGAAATTCTTTGCATGGGCAGATTTTGATGTCATACATTCTGCCATATTCGAGTTTTTCCATCCAACCTCAAGTTGGCTTGCAGTATGATCATATTACACAAAAAGCCCATAAGTTATGGGATGGAACCCAAGATTTGGCCATCAAGCATCAAAAATTGGACTTCTTGAACATATTTGCTGGAGTACGCGCGAGTATGGATTCCCAGTTGATGGGTGGTCATCTGAAGCCATATGTCTTTGTTGGTATCGGTAAAGATGTGCATACACACAGCGATATTGCTAAGACAGCTAGTACCGTAGGTAACAATCCACAAACGATTAATCTGGTATCATATCGCGGTAATCGTGGATATCTGATGACATCTGCTGGAGTGGAATGGTCGGTGAGTGACGAGATAAACGTTGATGTCGCGTATCACGGGAACTTCTCCGGACACCGTAAGACCAATGCTGTACTTTGTGGTCTCGGTTACAGCTTCTAAAGAAAAGTGTAAGCTTTTATAACATTTTTCTTTTATTGTCGTAGTCGGTTTGTATTTGTTGGGGTGGAATTCGTTTAATGAAAGTTTATTCGTTGTTTATAGTGTATCTTCTGATGTGCTTTCCGCAAATCGGGATTTCTTCCGAACAATACAAACCGGCTTTGAATATTGATAATGAGATTGCCTACGAATCGGAGTATGTTCATCGTGGGCGTAAATTAGGGCAAATGATATGTGCTACGTCTACTGCGGCTGCGTATCATTTTAAAGACAGCTCGTTATTACAAGTCGGATTAAAATCACGCACAGAGTTAGAAAGTTCTCAGACAAGTGGTTATGTTCTGCAACAGGTCCTTGGCGAACAGTTTGAAGCATCGTTCAATACAATTGTGCCCTATGTAAGATATGAACGCCAACTGTCTGATGTTTTCACAGCTACATTGGGATATTTGCATTACTATTATCCCAAAATGAACAAATTGAACGATTCATTTTATCGGGCATCAGGTAATAGGTTAAGGGTTGGAATAAAACAACACGCAAACGAGATCATGTTTGGACTGTGGGCCAATGTAATTTTCCGTCCAACAGTTTTTGTATTTTATAATTTTGATTTTGATGAATTTGTTGCAGTAGGCCACCAGTTTGCCAAAT
>JAIDVZ010000047.1 GCA_029059365.1 Opitutales bacterium
CTCTTCGGCTCATAAGTATCTCCTTATTTCTGTGATAATGCTTTATTAAGCTGGTTAGCCAATTTCTTTGCTATAGCTTTTGCCATTATAGGCGGCACCGCATTTCCTACCTGCTGATATTGCTTATCCTTTGTCCCACAAAAAACGAAGCTATCCGGAAATGTCTGCAAACGAGCTGCTTCTCTTATACTTACTGCTCTGTCTTTTGTTGGATGCACCCACATTGATTTACGCACATTTACTACAGTACCGGATGGCTCATCATATTTTAAGCGAAGATAGATCGTATTCTGCGTTCTTGTAACATCTGTATACGTGTTTGTTTTCATTTCATCAGATAAGGAATGAAAATTTTGTCCCTGATCTAATGCTTTAAAACGTTCCATAGCTGTTGGTGTCGTTTTAGTTATAATATGATTATGCAATATCTCCGAGTCACGAAGCGTCTGCGCCAACTCACTTAAGTCAGTTTTAGCTTGTAGCTTTATGCCGCTTTTATCATCGGATACATTATAGACCGGCTCAACATCCTCCAAATCTTTAATCGCGTCCTCAACTGTCCTATATGGACCGTCTTTATATTTTCCTTCTGGAAGTTTAACCTCATCTGTAATATCTTTACGGATACCCATTACTACAAAACGCATTCTTTTTTGTGGAGCTCCAAATTGAGTTGCGGATAGAACATCTGCCGAAATAGCATATCCGTCGTCATCATCGCCCCCCTGTAGCTTTGCCTTTAAATAATCAAAAACGGCATATGAACGTATATTGGCTATTAGTCCTTTATTGTCGATATAGCTATCAACCACAATATCGTTTTCAAATATCTCCTGTGCCTTACTTATCATCCTTTGGTACATAATTGCAGGTTCAATTAATTCCTTGATCTGAGATTCTTCTATTTTCCCAGCGTAAAAATCAAGCATTGCATTAAACGCAACCCTATCAGCGGCAATGATAAAATCATCCTCATCACCCTCTGTGTGCTTCTCTGATATTTTTAACAAACGTGATCTATGTTTTTCTAATACGTCTTTAAATTTGGTTGTATTCTTAGATGCTTTATAGATAACGTTCAATTCGAGATAATCGAAAACATCCCATTTATATCGACCTATTTCTTGCTCAGACTGCACAATATTAATTGCTTCATCAAACATAAACTCAGCATCAAGTAAAGCCAACTCGGTATTAGCAGTTTCAATCACATTGCTATCCACTAATTCTCGATCATCTTCACATAAGTAGAATCTGTGAACATCTGATCTAAGCATACTCACATTTTCTATTACGAATGCCTTTGGTCTTAATTCCAAGATTGCTCTAATATACTGTTTCACCAGGGAATTATTCTGGCTAATTGCATGATTCTTTTGCCTATTTGCATTAGAAAATCCCTGACAAGGTGGTCCTCCAATCACAACATCGATGTCGCCATATTTTTCTTTTATTTCTGCATAGTTAGCATCTCTAACATCGCCAAATACAGCTACTCCAGGATGATTTTTCTTATAGGTTTCCTGCATGGCAGGATTAAATTC
>JAIDVZ010000048.1 GCA_029059365.1 Opitutales bacterium
ACTATTGATTGCATGAATGGAATCTTAATGAGTGAATCATAAACACTTACAGCAATTGATGTCTCGAATGCTTTCTTTCCAGTAACCTCAATTGCAGCTTCTCGAGCTATTTTAGCTTTTGGTCCATCACCTTTAGCTATAAATGCAAATGCAGCTTTACATGCTGGTCCTGCTATTAATTGAGCAATAGCCCTATATGTTGAGAATTTAGTTGGTTTGTGTGTTCTGAAGTTCTTGTACTTATTCATGAAATCCTCGGTTGTTGGATCTACACCATCCCATCTATCAATAGCTGAAAAGTCTTCATTGTAAATTGGCTTATAGTACTCATCGGATAAGTATTGATTCATTCTGTGTTGTGAACGTTCTGATGGATCAGGATATGCTTCATAGAATTTAGGTCTGAATGGGAAATCTGATGTTTTAGTTGTATATCCATTAACGGCAACAATCTTGTCACCTTTCTTGACTACAAATTCAGGGATTTTGTCACCATCAAGATCAATATCTCTACCAGTATACTTATTATTTCCTCCTTTTGGATTAGAATTCCATATTTCAAATTGTCCAGGCATGAAATGAGATGATCTAACGATGTCTCTTGCTTGCCTGCTACTAACGAGATTCCTTAATGTATAGTTGTTGAGGTTATCTCTTTCTGGATCGTAATTGAACCCAAATGGGACTCTTCCGCTTTTGATTTTCTCTTTTACTTCATCTGGTGGGAGCTCCATTGTTGGATATTGTTGATCATAATCTAGTTTCATTGATTTTGCAGGTTTACGGATCTTAATTTTGAATGCTTCTAATGGATCTACTTCTTCTTGTGGTTGCTCAAGTTGACCTTCAAAACCTAATTGTCCTGGTTGATCTTCTGCCATTTGAATTTACTTAAAAAAATTAGTAAGCAATGTTTTAATTAGAATATCAAACATCCTGGTAAGCAACAACAACTCTTCTTCGTTTTCTTAACGACTACCTTTCCACGATTACGAACAGTTTCATTAAATATGTAATGAACTAATACAACATCATTAGCTAAAGGACATCTGTACAT
>JAIDVZ010000049.1 GCA_029059365.1 Opitutales bacterium
ATTTTACATTATTTGTTATGGATCTGATATAATCTCCGATGATTTTACATAGCTGTGAACATATGGTTATACACGCAGCAAAATTCTGTATAAGTTGCTGCAGCCTCACAGTTGCTATCTGCTGTTTCATTGACAGTTTATCACCGTACATGCGTATTGCTTCCTGAGCATTTGAAATCATGGTTAAATTTCCCTGTTCAACAGTATCGATGTTCGAAAAATTTTGCCCAGAAGGATCACTTTTCCGTGCGTTACCTTCCGAGTCATATTGAGCAATAAGCAGTTCACTTGTCGTAAAATCACTATATCCACATACTGAACGGACATAAGTTTCGAGGGTACGATTCCCATCAGGTTTGACGTTTCTACCAGAAAAATCTGTGCTGCTAAATGGAGTTCCCTCTTTCAAGGTCGATCTATAATATTCGCTATACCATTCATTAGCCAGTCTGAGATATTCATTATTCATTTCGATTTCCCTATTGAGGGACTCGATTTGCTCCAATTGAACAGTCATAATATCCATGACCACATAAGCTTTTTCCAAACACACAGCCAAGGCATAATAGTGTATTGCTAAATGCGCTAGAGCATGTTCAGGAGTTGCCATTGTCTCACCAGGAGCGGCATCCTGCATGGCCGTAATTTTATACGTACCATCGGATTGATGAGAAATAGAGGTAATTTTTTTACCAGTTCCATCCAGCGTACTATAACGTAACGATAAATTCAATAGATCTTGTGATGTTCCTAAATCCTCTGCGTTTTGCGTCGCGTAAACAGCATCAAATATTTTCTTCAGCGCAACTTGAGACATGTCTTCCTCGCTAGTGCAAGTAAAACAAAACTCATCCAGACCATCTAAATTATAAAACAAGTTTTTTAAACGATCTTTGTGTGATTGATCGATTTTGAAAGTATCAAATTTAACAATGTTTGTATCTGACATTTCTCAAATCTCCAAAAAGCTTGCTCTTATATCCTCACGCGGCGTATACGTTTCTTGCTTTTACCAGTTGTAGCACCATGGGTGGTCGTACCTGCCGTACCTCTAAAAAATTTCTGTTTTATTTCTCCATGCTCAATTTTTTGAAAATCGAAACCATAAGCCGCCATTTCTTGACGCGCTGCTTTATGTGATTTTTCGATCCATTCTGACATCTCAGGAAAAATTTCCGGATGGTCTCTTGATAATGCTAAGAATGGATTTTCACGATTTTTTCTACATTCGTCAAAGTCGATGCCAATTTGTTTCCAGATAGCGTCATTTTGGCGTTTTAAGGCTCGCATATTGCATATAAAATTACGGCTGCTTTTCGTACATTGATCCATTTTGGCAAAATATTCCGCATTTTTCGCGGCATTAAGCCGGATCTGTGCCTGTACCTCATCGAAAATTTCTTTATTTCTATCCGCCATGTCTATCCATAGGTTGAAACCTGTCGATACAGCGTAGAAATTTTAAAAAATTTGTCAAAACTTTTTACAAAAAATACGCCCTACCACATAAGTAGGGATGTGGAATCTGGAGTATTGCACGAAATTTAACTGAAATGGACCAAAAGACCGGTTTTCGGTGTGCCAAAACAGACCTAATACCACTTTTAATGAGGCAAACTAATTTTCCCAAGTGGCTGGATAGTAATTTCTTCTGTCAACTCTTGATGTGACAGTACGGGCAGCTCATATAGCTCCAGCTCAATAAGCTTACGTACATATCGCCTGATATCCATACTGGTCAACAGAACTGGACGATTTGTTTCGTGTGTGAAATCACCGACTTCTTCCTTGATTGCATTGACAATCTTTTTCGCCATATCCGGCTCGAGTGCGAGATAACTACCAGCTGATGTTTGGCGAATAGCCTTCCTCACAATATCTTCGATAGCAGGATCTAACAAATAAACTGCTAAGATGTTTTGGCCACCACTGTACTTGTAGCTAATATACCGTCTAAGCGTGGTTCGGACATAATCTGTAAGTAGAATTGGTTCTTTTTCCTTTTGTCCCCACTCGATCAGACATTGCATAATTAGTCGTAAATTACGGATAGAGATTCCTTCCTGAACCAAACGTTGCAATACTTCTGAAATTTTCTGAATCGGCAACACACGTTGGACCTCACGAACGAGCTCAGGAAATAATTTCTCCATATTTTCGAGCAAAAATCTGGTCTCCTGTAATCCCAGAAATTCGGCAGCATACTTTTTCAAAACGAAAGATAAATGGTACGTGAAAATCTGTGGGGTCTTCATATACTGAATATTCGCTCTATTTAGCTGCGGAATCAGGGATTCACTCACCCACAAGGCAGGAATATTTGGCAAAAATGGTTTCTCCTCGGTAAAAGGAATATTCAAAATCCCTAAACTATCTTTTGTTTCGCGGACTAAAACATGTCCAGCCAATATTTTTCCCTGCGAAACAGGCACTTCCTGTAATAAAATTTGGTACATCCCATCGGTTAAATTTTCATTAAACCGCAGGTGTATACCCGGAAATGGTACCCCAAGATCGTAATACAAAGCTTGTCTGACTTGAACGAGTTGATCATTTAATACATCCGGCTCAACAGATTGTTCAATAACAGTCGCAACATCCAGCATAAGTGGCACTGTAACCGAAAAATCGCTCTCTTCGCCCTTTGCAGCCGCCTTAGGAGCAGCATCTGACGGTAAACCTCCCGCCTTTGTTGCGTGTGAAATCGCCCTACTTGAACCACGAGTTGAGGCTTTTAGCACCTTCTTCCCCAACACAAAGAACAAACTACCTAATACCAGAAATGGTAACTTCGGGAATCCTGGAATTGTCATTAACAATGCCGCCATTGCACCACCAAGCATCATCGCTTTTGGTTGTGCAAATACTTGATTACAGATATCTGATCCAAGTGCAGTAGCGTCATCGGAAGCCACACGGGTAACGATAACACCAGCAGTTATTGAGATCAACAACGCTGGGATCTGCGAAACTAATCCATCACCTATGGTTAAGATGGAGTATACTTTCAACGCCTTATCGACTGTCATACCTTTTTGGACCACTCCAATGATCAACCCAGCGATAATATTAATGGTAGTGATTATAAGACCAGCGATCGCATCACCTTTCACAAATTTCATCGCTCCATCAAGTGATCCGTAAAGCTGATTCTCTTTACCTAATTCTTCACGCTTAAGTTTAGCTTGGTCATTATCAATTGCCCCAGCACGTACATCAGCGTCGATACTCATCTGTTTACCAGGCATAGCATCCAACGTAAATCGTGCAGATACTTCAGCTACACGCTCAGCACCCTTCGTTATGACCAAGAATTGAACAATAAGCAAAATTAAAAATATAACAGCACCAACAACGAAATTCCCGGCAACCACGAAGTTTCCGAAGGTGTATATAATGTTACCGGCACTAGCATGTAACAAAATTAACCGCGTAGTCGTGATATTAAGCGCTAATCGGAAAAGAGTGGTAAAGAGCAATACACTAGGAAATGTTGAAAACGCCAAAGTACGTGGGATGTACAACGCCATCATCAACAACAACACCGATAAAGTAAGATTCAAACTCAACAAACAGTCGAGAATGTGTGGGGGAATCGGTATGATCATCAAACTGATGATCATCACTACCAAAAACGCAAATGCGATATCGTTGAATCGCGATAACCGCATAACTCCACCCGTTTGTGAACCGCCTGCCATATTAAAAATACCCCTTAATCTTCAGTGTTATTATTTGCTGCTACCTCCCGAACACGCATATCTTGTTCCTCTAAACCGAGATAATGAATCAAAGATTCGCGT
>JAIDVZ010000005.1 GCA_029059365.1 Opitutales bacterium
CATTTTTATACTTGCGAATAAAATTAAAATATTACAATCCACCTCATTCAAAGCTGAAAAGCTGAACTTAGCATAAAGGAAACTTAAGTAATGAATAAATCCGAATTAATAGATGAAATACAAAAGCTTTCGGGCTCAGACTGTTCAAAAACGTGTGCCGAACAGGCATTAAATTCTGTTCTGCGGGCAATTGTTAATGGGATAAAAAAGACGGGATCGGTTCAACTGATCGGATTTGGTACATTTTCAGTTGTGAAACGTGCAGCACGGTCGGGCGTCAACCCACGGACCAAAGAAAAAATCCGTATACCAGCTTCTACATCAATTAAATTTAAGGTTGGTACAAAGTTTAAGGATGTGGTGAAATAGGTTATCACTGATCCTGCGGTACGTTGGTATATTTTTAATGTGCACATGTTTAAGCTGGCCCATGGGTCAGCTTTTTTTATGTTCCCTGGGAAATTGAATAGTTTTATTTACAAATTATTTAGACTGCGTCGCCCAATACGCAGTTCAACACTCGGGAAGCATGGTGAAAAGTTGGCTCTAAAATTTTTAAAAAAGAAGAAATACAAAATCTTACGTAAAAACTGGAGATATAAGCACTCCGAGCTTGATCTTGTTGCCTGCGATAAAGACGTTATAGTTTTTGTCGAGGTCCGGTTACGGGATAAGGACGCACTTGTTCGCGGTGTTGAGTCAATTTCTAAACAAAAAATGGCTGCTTTGCGACGTGCTTGCTACGCATATTTGAAACAATATGCCCCAAATGTCAGCACATATCGATTCGATGTAATCGATATCGAACATGATAATTCTTCAGATAGCGATACCATTTACCATTTTGAAAACGTGAAACTGTTTTAAGTTTTAATAATTTGCAAATTGAACCAAGTATAAGTTTACGTTTGAGACATAATTGAGGTATAAAATAAATTTTAATGCTTGTGTCAGCCTTGTCTTGTTACAAGGTCTTTGAATGATGAACAATTTAGATTCTGGCATGATTTTGGTTACTGGTGCCGCTGGTTTCATTGGAAGTGTACTAATAAACGAGCTCAACAATCGCGGGTATGACAATATAATCGCATGTGACTCTCTAGGAAACGATGATAGATTTCTAAACTTAATTGGTCTTAAATTTGAAGATTATTTGGATTCTACAGATCTACTTGGTATCGTAAATGAAAATAAGAATTTGCTCAATTTGTCCTGCATTTTTCACCTAGGAGCATGCGCTATCACCACAGAAAAAGATTGTGATTATCTCATGAAAAATAATTACGAGTACACAAAATCATTAGCTTGTTTTGCCGCAGAACACGGGATTCGCTTCATATATGCCTCCTCTGCAGCAACCTACGGAGATGGATCCGCTGGCATGTCGGATTTCGGACCAATTGAGCCATTAAGACCGTTAAATATGTACGCGTACTCAAAACAATTATTCGATTTATTTGCTCAAAAAAACGATATTCCTGGGTATGGGCTGAAATACTTCAATGTCTTTGGACCAAACGAATATCATAAAGGAACGATGCGGAGCGTTGTTATCAAGGCGTACGAGTCAATAACCTCCACCGATCGTGTTAAGCTCTTCAAAAGTGAAAATCCTAAATTTAAGGATGGGCACCAATTGCGCGACTTCGTGTATGTTAAGGACGTCGTTGATATGACCATTTTTTTTGCCAACATAGATAGTAACCTAGAAAGCCAATCAACATACGGATTATACAACATTGCCTCTGGTAAAGCCCACACGTGGATTGATCTAGTCACACCGGTTTTTCAGGCGCTAAATAAGCCAGTGAACATTGAGTACATCGATATGCCTGCAGAATTAGCTCCAAAATACCAATATTATACTCTGGGGAACATCGATAAAATTCGCAATGTTGGGTATACTGGTCATATTCATACCCTACACGATGCGGTAACGGATTATGTCCAAAACTATCTTATACCTGGAAACAAACATATTCAAAATGCCAAAATTTAACTTTATTTATAATTAGAAATTATTTTAATTTCCAGGAAGGTAAGCGTCACTAAATGAAATTTGGGCAATTTTTAAGTAAGGATAGGATAATTGATGTC
>JAIDVZ010000050.1 GCA_029059365.1 Opitutales bacterium
CCTTAAGCACTTGCTCGCAAGTACTGCGGTCTTTTATTTAATTTTTACCCTATTTTATTGAATATCGCTATAATTATTATTACGATGAGGGAAGTTATTGTTCATTACCAAAGTCTGTTTGGCGTTTATCCATCGATTGAGGCCGTAATTCATGAATGTATTTATAAACATCTGCCAATTTTGGATTAGTTTGTGAAATTGACTCGAAAAGATCATCATTATCTGAAATTTCCTCGGAAGGATCATCATTAGAGTCTGACTCGCTTTTTGCGAGCCTTTTAAAGGTGCTTTTGTCGAAAATTTGATTGTCAAAATTTTCATTTTCCATTGCCTTATCTAGGTTCCTTCTGCTCAGACTTCCCAGAAAATCTTTCTGAGCATCTTCGGTCAATTGACGAAAATCATCGAGCTTATATTCTGTGCTTACGATGCGGCTACTTATTGTCCATAGTGCTAAACGGGTGGAGATATGAAGAAAAATGTTTACCCAAAATTGCACAAATGCGTTTGCGGTGGATATCGTTTGTGTTACGAGTTCTTTTGTAGTCATGCCCCCTACGAATGTAATCACGCTCTCTTCTATTTTCTCTTCCTCTTCCTCTTCCTCTTCTTCTTCCTCTTCTTCTTCCGGTTCTAATTTATTTATTTTTGGTTTGAGCTTAGCACGAGACTGTTGGATTTCTTCCTCAAAGCTTTTGATAGAATGGAAGATCTTATTTACTTGTGATGCAATTTCATCTGACGTATAGTCAGATTCAACTCCTGCATCTGAGTCCTGGGAAGTTTTAAATTTAGAATATTCGCATAGCCAGTCGAAACAACATGATTCATGTTCAGAAATGAGATCCGGAGAGTTTTTATCACGCCTTTTGAGATTATTATCTATCCATAATGGATCTGCGCTTTGAAGAGGACCTATATCTCCATTTAAGAAGTGGATCCAGTTTATAGAGTCTTGCACTTGACGATTAATTCCCTCAGTTACTTTCTGATTTTTGCCAGATGGGACGCCATACATATTGAAAATAAAAAATTTTTCATTGTTTAGGCGCTCCTCCATAATTTTTTTTTCTTGATTTGAAATTAAGCAGCATTCGTGGTTACCATCATTTTTTACATGTAGTACGAAAAAGGTCGCTTGTTTGTGATTTGGAGAGGCAGGGTTTGGGTCCTCTAGTGTCAATTTCAGGTAATTATCGCTAAGATGAATATAATCTGGAAGTAATTGACCGATGTTTGTGATTTTGCCAAGAGATTTTCCAGGCGTCTCGCTAAATTCCCTCTTTCCCAAATAATCTATCGCCGACATGGAGCCGAATGTTTTGAAACCTCCAAAATTGTCAGTATCTTGCGAAATAGATACATCGATAGGAACCTCTTTTTTGACAGTATTACCTCGCATAGGAATGTACTGAAGTTGAACCTCAAGTTGCTGTTCACGTTCCTCTTCTTTTTCCTCCTCTTTTTCTTGCTCTTGCTCCTGCTCTTGCTCCTGTTCTACAGTGGAATCAATGTTGCTTTCTTTTGTTTCGACCTGCTCTCCTGCGAGGTCTATTTTAGCAGCACTTAAAGTTTTATGTAAACTACCTCCCGAGCTTCTTTGGATGTTGAAGTCCTGCTCAAGAATATTTATATGTTTTTTGTCAACATTGGGATTATTGCGTAAGTTATTTAAACATTCCCGAAATTTATTTAATGCCTGATTATAGTAACGCTCAATCTCAATTGCCCCGTTCTCCATGGTTGTATTTTTAGAAAATAGATCAATTGCAT
>JAIDVZ010000051.1 GCA_029059365.1 Opitutales bacterium
CTGCTGGTTCTGCTGCTCGGGGCTATTCGTAGATAGGAGCCGCTAGTGGGTATAGCAGTTCAACCGTGAGCGGGAATAATGTATTTAACATTGGGACTAACAATCTGTTCACGTCGTCGTCTTCTTCTTCTAAAAGTGCCTCTGTGGTGATAGGAACCGCTAGTGGGTATAACAACAGTTCAACCGTGAGCGGGAATAATGTGTTTGACATTGGGACTAACAACCTGTTCACCTCTTCTTCTTATTCTTCTTCTTCTATAAGTGCCTCTACGGTGATAGGAGCCGCTAGTGGGTATAGCAGCGATTCAACCGTGAGCGGGAATAATGTGTTTGACATTGGGACTAACAACTTGTTCACATCTTCTTCTTACTCTTCTTATTATAGTGCCTCTACGGTGATAGGGGCCGCTAGTGGGAATGCAAGCACCGCGAAAGGAATGTCAATAAACATGAACGGTAGCCAAATGGTTGGTGCGTTGAGCAATAGCAAAGTAAATGCGTTTGGAGCGGACAATACAGATGCGGAGGAGAATAAAGCAGGTTGGAGAATAGGATTATACAATAGTGAAACGAATAATGCCGCTACAGTAAATATCCTAGCAGCGAAAGGTAGCACGGCATTCAGCGATGATCAAGCGACAGTGACGTTGGCCGCTAGTCAGGGCAGTAGTAGAACAACATATGCTCGAGCGTTTGCGTTGGGTAGCGATTATCAGATCTACATTGGTGGGCAAGGAGAGGTAACCAGAGATTCGAGTGGTAGATTGCAGTCCATTGGAACGGAGCTGAAAGGTTTTGGAACGAGTACTGGTAATGTGGTGAACATCTTTGGAGCGATTGCACCGGCAAAAAATGCTGAAAATTTGACTGACAATCGTTGTGCAAATAGTAGCTTAACAATCGATAAGAGCTGGACAACAAATGCATATGGTTCACTCGAGGGATTAGAGAATGTTAAGGTGCTTGGTGAAGGTAAACTGAGAACATTTGGGAAAGTCAGCAATATTGGCACTTTGACGGTCGGTGACAGCACCACTTCAGGGGAAGTAGTAGTGTATAAAGAAGCTACACTTGGTACAACAGTACTTGGTAATGGTGTATTAAAAGCTGGAGCTTGTACAGACAACGGCGCCACAACTGCGTTAAACAATATGACGAAAGGTAAAACTTCTCTACCGCTGAAGTTTACTAATCCAGAAGACAATGCGAAGGTATGCGATGTAACCAGCATAACTTCGACCGATTATGTTAATAATTTTGGAACAGTCGGAACATTAACGCTTAATGGTGAAGTGACGTTCAAGGTGGATACTTCAAAGGTTGATGCGAACGTTGGGACCAAAGTTGGTGATCAGATGACCAACCAATTCCAATTGGTTAAGGGCTATATAACGCTCGATAAAGTAGTTGATGGAGAGAACACCACCTGCGGAAAATTGGAACTTGGAACTGGTGGGAAATTTACCATTGCTGATGAATCAACGAGTACGATCGATCCCGAGAACCGTGCGTTGATGTTTGTGCGTGCATCAGGGTTGACTGTTGAGCAGATGCTCGGTACGCAATTCATGAGAAAGTTCACCGCTGTTAACACCGGATTGTATGCTCTTAACAGCGGTGCGAATTTGTTGACGAACACCGGGTTAATCGTCGGGAAGGTGAATATTTATGCGAAAGACGGGATCGGGATTGGTCTCATGAACGAGGAATATGCACGATCTGTGAACACCGTAGACGGTGGAGCGAGCACGCCAGGCGCCATAGTTAAAGGGCCGTTAAACATAATTATCCAAACTCCGGAGACTGAAGGACATACTTGGGCATTATACGGTGATGCTGCCGGCGGTAGTAATGATATCAGCACGAATAAGGTCACATTCAAAGATGAAGGCTCTACGAAAGGCTCGATCAGCGTATCAAATGTAGCTGCCAATATAAAATTCGATGATGATGTGTTAGCCGCTGATAATGTTACTGATCTTAAGAAGAAATCATTATTGACTATAGATTTCCAAAATGAGCCTTCGATTGATGTACCTGAGATAGATGCAACGAAGAAAGCACATGTTTATGCAAAGAATACAAATGGCTCCGTAACAGCGTTGCAGTTAAGTGACAACGTGAATCTGAA
>JAIDVZ010000052.1 GCA_029059365.1 Opitutales bacterium
GTTAATGACATTAGAAATAAAGCAACTATCTCTTTGAGAATTGGAATCTTTTACGAGCACCGCGCTGACCGGACTTCTTGCGCTCATGTACACGACTATCGCGGGTCAACAAACCGGCTTGTTTTAGTGATGCACGCAACTCAGGGTTCATCTTCTCCAGTGCACGAGCGATCCCCAGGGATATCGCGCCTGCTTGTCCGACTATACCACCGCCAAAGGTATCCGCCCATACATCAATATTTGCACGTACACCAGCAACAATCAACGGTGCCAAAATAGCGCCCTCCACATGTTCTAAAGCAGAGAAATCGGCAACACCCTTACCGTTGATAACAATCTGTCCAGATCCATTGCTTACACGCACACGAGCGATCGCACATTTCCGACGACCGGTACCATAAAATTCTGACTTTTCTTCCTTGGCCATTTTCTTACTTTGTTAACATGACTGGGTTTTGTGCAACATGCGGATGTTCGCTCCCGGCATATATTTTTAATTTACGGATCAATTCATTAGCCAGTTTGTTTTTCGGTAACATACCACTGACGGCATGCCTGATTAAAAATTCTGGTTTCTTCGCGCGCATGGTAGCAACATTCTCATACCGTTCGCCACCTTGGTAACCGGAGAAGAACATATACTTTTTATCTTGTTCCTTTTTACCGCTCAAAACCACCTTATTCGCATTTATCACAACCACAAAATCTCCCATATCCATATGAGGAGAATACACTGGTTTATTACGCCCGCGTAAAATATTGGCAATTTTGACCGCTAAGCGCCCCAAAATTTGGCCGCTTGCATCTATCACGCACCAGCGCTTATCACTAGCCTTTTCTACTGTCGCTAAAGTTGTTTTCATGAAGACTTATTTCCCGCAACCTAAGTGGCAGCCATGTTTTGTCAAATGTTTTTCATAAAATTTCTGCAAGGGTAAGGTTTTACATCATATATAGCGTATATCGCGTATTGGCACACAAATTTCGTAAATTTAATTGCCTTAGTTTTGTCGTGAAATATCCGTAAAAGGATATGGCGTGCAATGTTGTATTTTTCGGGTCACACGAGGTGGCAATCCCGATACTTGATTATTTGTTCTCTCGGCCAGAGGTTATTCTTTCACACATTGTCAGCCAACCGGATCGTGCATCCGGCCGCGGTAAAATACTCAAACCTACTGCAATATCGGCATGGGCATTGGATCATTCAATCAACTTGCTGCGACCAAGCAAACCAGATATGGAACTAGCGGCAGCCTTAGGTACTTGTGATTTGATACTGGTCATGGCGTATGGACATATTTTGCGCGAACATATATTATCACTTCCAAGGCTGGGGATTTTTAATTTTCATGCATCGATTTTGCCAAAATATCGCGGAGCATCACCGGTTGAGACCGCACTTGCATGTGGGGAACAACTCACAGGAGTATCGCTAATGGAGGTCATCCCGCAAATGGATGCTGGTGATGTAGTGGACACTGAAATTATCGCAATTTCACCTGATGACTATGCTCCAGATTTATATGATAAGCTAGCCCAAGGGTCTGTGCATCTTCTTGATCGGCAACTCGGTAATTTAATAAACGGAAATATTGTTAAACATCCGCAAGATGCTCAAGCAGCAACTTATACAAGAAAAATCATGAAGCAAGATGGGCAAATCGATTATAATCTATCAGTCATCGAAATTTTCAATCGCATTCGTGGTTTTCACGCGCATGTCGGGACATTCACTAAGCTACACGATACTGTGCTGAACATCGGTCATTGCAAAATACTCGACACCGATAAAATATTCACTCAACCTGGGCAAATATTGTCAATCGACAAAAGCGATATACTTATATCGACTAAACAGGGAATATTGGCGGTATCGGAGCTACAACGCCCAGGGGGGAAATTATTAAAGATCCGTGAATTTATCAATGGGTTTTCGTTGAATATTGGGGATATTTTCGAATCCGCACATGCAGAAAATATCGTATCCAACCAACCATTCCCGTGGAGGAGATGAGCCGCGTCTTTTACTTGCCAATAGTGGATAAATTTTACAGTATCGGCCCATGGAAAATGACCTGTCCGACATAAATACCGCCGTACGTGAGGCATCTTACTGGGTATCACTATTACGCAACGAAATGAGCAAATCTGTAGTCGGGCAGAGGTACTTAATTGACCGGTTGATCATTGGTTTGTTGACAAACGGACATATATTACTGGAGGGCGTGCCAGGGGTCGGTAAAACATTAACAATTAAAACACTGGCGCAGGCCATTCAATCGGAGTTTAAACGGATTCAATTCACAGTTGATTTATTGCCTGCTGATATCCTTGGAATGGTAATATTTAACCCTCAAACTTTGCAATTTTCCACAAAGAAGGGCCCAATATTCTCCAATATCGTACTCGCAGATGAAATTAATCGAGCATCCGCACGTGTACAAAGTGCGTTAATAGAGTGTATGGGCGAAAAACAAGTCACAATCGGGGATACAACATACCCACTTCCAGAAGTATTCATGGTGCTAGCCACTCTCAATCCAATCGACCATGAAGGGGTTTACAAACTACCCGAGTCAGAATCCGATAGATTCATGATGAAGGTACGTGTAGAATACCCAAATCGGATGGAAGAGCTACGTATCCTGCAAACTCATAGATCGATCAGCCAACAATCAGTGATTGAGCCGATAATCACACTTGATCAAATATTACAATCACGAAGCCTGATCGACAAAATATATATCGATGAAAAAATCGAAGATTATATCGTCGATCTTGTAACAGCTACACGTACCCCAAGTGCAAAGCTCGGGCTGAAAGGGATGATTGAAAATGGAGCATCCCCGCGTGCCGGGATAGCAATGAGCAAATGTAGTCGAGCATGGGCATTCCTGAATGGCCGAGGATATGTCATCCCACAAGATGTAAAAGATATCGGATTAGACGTTCTTCGCCACCGGATCATACCGACATATGAAGCAGAATTGCAAGGTTTTACCAG
The DNA here is from genome assembly GCA_029059365.1 of Opitutales bacterium. Lineage (GTDB taxonomy): Bacteria > Verrucomicrobiota > Verrucomicrobiia > Opitutales > JAIRKQ01 > JAIDVZ01. Next base: position 3,008 of record JAIDVZ010000052.1, read on the forward strand.
CGAAGAAATTGCCAAACGTATCTTAAATGGGGTACGCGTTCCATAAATAAGCTACATCCTGTGGGGCACTTCATCTTCGTCTGAGACAGCAAATATCATTCATTTTTTTACAATCTCAACTATTCCATCTTCATCGCATTTTTGCTACATTATTTTATACTTCATGAGGCATATTTCGCTTAATATTCGCAAAATAGCCTTGATCCAGACATTCAAAATTTTTACAATCTCCTCAGAAGAATTTTAGATAAGGAGATTTTGCAATGAATACAGATATAGGAGGGTTCCCACCTTCAAAGAGTTATGATGATTTCAACCCGTACAAAAAGAAAGATCAAAGTCTCGAAACAAAAGAGAATCCTGTAGACCAACCAACCTCCGAAGGCGGGGAATCACAGGAATTTTCATCTCCAGAAGATAGGCAAAAGGTATTTGATTTCAACTTAACGGGTTCCACTTCCTCAAGCGCTCTACCTTTGGGAAGATCTTCAAAAAGACTTAAACCCCTCTCTAAATTACCCGATGATGGACAGTCTTATACCTCTTCAAGGGGACAATATAATCATACATCCAAATCCGCTACCGATTCCTCGGACTCTGAGTATAGTACACCAAAAAATAGCCGAACTGCAGAGGCTGTAAAAAACGCTGCCAAAAACGCGCAAGCAAATCAAGAACAGATACAAGATGCGAACAAAATACAAAAACGTACACCAGAAAAAATGGAAAAACATGACATTAACTTCCCTGCTATCCCGGATCAACAAGACGTTACTAAAAATGATATCGAAGGAGGAACTGGTCAAAATTTTAACTTTAAACCACCTAGAAAAACAAAAAGAAATATTAATGCAAAACAACAACCCCAAAATAATAATCAAACCAATTCCACCGCTTCATCAGAATCTACAGTAAAAACATTTCGAAGAGTAAGCCAGCATAATAAACACGACGTCGACACACAAACGGACAATCAAGCCAACTCCATCGCTTCAAATCCACACAACTCTCAATCACAGGGTGCGGATGATAATAACACAGAATCTGCATCCGAACAGGGTAAGCAAGATAGCGTCGGTAACGGTAGCAAAACAATTAAAATTTCCGGATCTACTCAAACAGAGGTAAATATTCCACCATCGGCATCCGATTCACAACAATTGAATTCAACATCAACAACAACACCACCATCCAATTCACAACAACCTAATTCACCAACATCAACAGCACAACCCGTGAACAATAATAATAACAATGTTGATAACAATACATCAGGGATTGACTTGGCTGGGGTATTTAAAG
>JAIDVZ010000053.1 GCA_029059365.1 Opitutales bacterium
GATTTTAGCACCTTTTTTTATAAAAAATGTTGAACATAAAAGTATTGTTCAATAGCATGGTCGGGATTTTTGTGTATGCAGGCGAGATGTCCAGAGACTAAATTTGACGACCAATCGATCGATTGTTGGCGCAATAACATGTCGAGGTTTGATCGCAATTTTACATTTAAGCAAGATGTAATGATAAAAGGTCGAATGATTTGGGCTGCGAACATCATACGCTCTCTCGAACTTCGTCCTGATTTAGCGGTAGCAAGAGTCAAATACAACAATGAGGACGTCCAGATAAGTTTTGGTATAGATCAATCTGGGAATATCTTTTCTGAATCCGATTTGAGCGATAAAAAAAATTGTGCAATTATATATGCAGTTTGCCTAGAAATTGATAGAATTTTATCTGAAAACGCGCCATTGGTTGAAGATTCAGAGGAAAATACGGAAATATTCCCATCTGTGGATGACCATCCAGACTTAAAAACTGACTTCAAAAAATGCTTACTGGTAAAAATTTCGATAATCGATCAAAATTTGGTCATTCGTGCTTTTCTGGATAACGATGAGCATAAACCAATATTTATGCAATCAAATCACGCGTTATCGATGATTTCAGGTGATGAACGGAAAATTGGTGTACTGCGGTTGTTGTTTTATGCAAAAAAAGCGAACTGCAAATTTTGTTTTGAACATAGAGATTATCGCATCTCAAATTTTAGAGATGCTGTCCTGTTTTATGCAGATAGGCTCCCAACTTGGCAAAAATACTTCAATGTTGAATTATCTCCGGAATGTGAGTTGCTCTCTCGTGGTGTGCTAGATACTTCAATCTGCGCGCACATCACTGCGATAGATGAAGGTAAAATCCGGATCGAGTGGCGAATATCGACCAAACACGGTGCTATTGGAAGCGAAAATTTGAATTTACTATTACGTGCAAACGGCAGGGCCATATTTTTAGAAGGCGTTGGGGTAGTCTGTATGTCTGTTGAGCAAGTTGATGCGATACGTGGGGTACTCGCATTGGAGATAGAAGACGGAGTATTCCCGTATTACATGTTATACTTCTTACTCAATCAGAGCTCAATTACGGTTGATACCGCATTAAAAACAACGACTTCGTTTGATGAAGATATCCCTGAATTGTCCTTGTTACCATGCTTGAAAAATTATCAAAAAGTTGGTGTACATTGGATGCGTGGTGTATTGAATTACGGGTGCCAATGCTTACTTGCTGATGAAATGGGTTTGGGAAAAACTTTACAAGTACTTTCCCTTATCTGTGCTGACAATAACGCACATGGTAGCTTGATCGTTTGTCCAGCTAGCGTACTTTCTGTTTGGGAAATGGAAATTAACAAATTTTTCCCAGAAAAGACGGTATCGATACTTGGACAAAATTTACTCGAAGACTCTGATTTTGTGCTCACAAGTTACAATCAAGTACGGAGGTTAAACAGAATTGTATTCGAAAAAGTTTTCGATTACGTTGTTCTTGATGAAGCGCAGTATATTAAAAATTCGTCCTCTAAGACAGCACGTGCGTGTTGCAATATTAAGTCACGGTATAGGATTGCGGTTACGGGTACCCCGATTGAGAATAATTTAAATGATGTTTGGAGTATTTTCAAATTCTTGATGCCGGGCATGCTGTATAATTATCGTGATTTTCAGAAAAAAATAGTGCACAAAGAATACCGGGCGAATTTGCGTGCGCAGATTGCACCTTTTATTTTACGTCGAACAAAAGAATCTGTGCGCTTACAATTACCAGAGCGAAATGAGATTGAGTTAAATTGCTTATTGAGTGCGACACAGACGAAAATTTATAATGAATTTCGGGAACAGTTATCAAAAAGTTATCGCAATTACGATGAAAAGGGCTCATCTAAAGATCGGATGAATATTTTAACTACCATCATGCGCATGCGCCAAGTTTGTGATTGTGTGAGCATTTTACCGAAAAGAGAAAATAAAGATATTGAGTGCCCGAAGCTCGATATATTGATGCTCAAGTTGGCTGATATTGTGGCTGAGCGGAAGAAAACAGTGGTGTTTAGCCAATTTTTGGGATTTTTATCGAAAATTGAGAAAAAAATTTCGGAAGATCTCCCAGAATGTAAAATTTTCAAACTTACTGGTATGACCAGCAAGCGTAAAACATTGGTCTCAGATTTTCAGAAATATGAAGGACCGGCTGTCATGTTAATCAGCTTAAAAGCAGGTGGAGTAGGTATTACATTACATTCCGCTGAATATGCATTTTTGATGGAACCGTGGTGGAACCCAGCAGTTGAGGAACAAGCGATTGCACGTATACACCGTATTGGGCAAGGTAAGGTAACTACTATTTATCGCCTTATCACACAGGACACAATTGAACGCAAAATGCGTGATATGCAGGTGAAGAAAAAACACCTGTTCGACGAGATGATTCAGGACAGCGGGGAGGACGTGTCGCTCGGAAAATTCTGTATACAAAATGTTGCTGAATTTTTATGAAATTTAATAGGCATATACGTAACCTTATTGCTGATTTTCGGGCCTTGCCTCGTGAAGATACGCGAGCTTATTTACGTTTGCCTAAGACCGTTGGTACGATCGTGAAGTTTGCTCTAAACAACCTGGCAACTAAGCGAAAAGGAGAGCATGTGTTGCTCGAAAATTGGCAAACTATCATTGGTGAAAAATTTTGTAAACGTTGCTATCCGGTAACTATACTTAGTAATGATGTTTTATTAGTTAGTTGCGCTAATGGTGTGATTCGCTCCGAATTGGAGATATTTAAATCGGAGATCTTAGTAAAGATAGTCTCAATTCCACAATGTAGCCATATTAGGGATATTAGATTTAATATTTCCAATAGTTGATGAAATTCGGATATATCGTACTAACTGCGAGGCTATACCATAAAGCAGATCGCCATGATGATTGTAGGGACGAGCGCACCTAAAAATAATTTCAATGGCGATATTCCGGATGGAAAATATGTTGACAATATACTTTGTCCTGCTGGGTTTGGTGCGTTCGCGATCACCGTTAATCCACCGCCGGTTACCGCTCCTGCGAGGACGGCATGCTGTAGTGCGTGGTTTGTAGAAAAATTTGGCACCATCGAGCACAAGTATGTTATTGCTGCATTGTCATTGAACGCAGTTAAGATAGTTGCGCCGAAAAATAACACAGACTCAGATAACGATGATAATACTGGGGATAACCACCATGCTTGGAAATTACCGTGCGTAATTAGACCCGCTAAAAAAAATCCGACCAGCAAAGGACTGCGGATATTTAATTTGCCTTGATATTGTGCAGTGATCTGCATGAACCCTATAAAAAATAACAACCCTGCGATTACTAGCGTTGGAACATGAAGATTAAAGATCGTCCATACAAGAAACAAAATATGGATAATTGTGATGCTTATCGGAATTTTGGTTTGTGAAACAGATGTCTGACCTTTAGATTCTTCATTTAATTTACGAAATTCTTTGCGAAATATTGCACAATAGAGCAGAGTACTTGTCACGATTCCCACGATCGCATGTCGTCCAAATTGTAAGAAAACATCGGATAGTGTCAGTGACCACTTGTTCACCACCATGAGTATCGGTGGAGCAGCAAAGTGTGTCAATGTTCCACCGACGGATATATTAACGAATAACAATCCAAGGGTGGCATATTTTAGTGTATTTGATGGATGATAGATATAAAACTGCTTGGAGAGCAGCATTGCTCCAATCGTTATGGCTGCTGGTTCGGTGATGAATGATCCCATCATCGGTGAGATTATCAGTATTGTTAACCACCACGCAATTGGGGACTGGTTCCCGATCTTTGCGATGCGCCCAAGAATATTCTCTGCAAGTGTTAATATTGGCTTTGTGCTAGCTATTACCATGATCACGAACACGAATATCGGTTCCGAATAATCAATAGTATATCGAAAATATGAGCTCACTTTATGCCAACCGAAGGTATAGATCATACATATCACTAATGGTACACACCATAACCCGAACACCACCTCAACCTCCCCTAAAAGGTGTAAAAAATTTGACCAAAGATGTATTTTTGTGGAATTATCGGTGTTATTTTTATGAATTTTATTAGCGAATCGTTGAATTTTTGGAGTTGCGAAGGTATGTGCAATGGCTGCAAGGAAGATTATCAGCGTCGCGATATTAAAACGTGATGCATTCATACGATGCAGAAGTATGCTACCGAGTGACAAATTTTTACCAGCTTCTGATTGTTCGTATGTCGATAGAGATATCGGAATTTCAACAGGGTCCTCAATTAATTCCCCATATGAACAATTCCAAAACAATAGCACTGCCAGTGCGCATAAAATGATATAAGCAGCTTTCTTCATCAGCGCTCTAATGATTTAATAATTTGTAAACCTAAGCAACAAAATTATTTAGCCACTATGGTAAATGCTAGTCATTTTTTTTTATTAGCAGATGGATGTGAAAATCCACTATCTGAGCAAAAATTGTCTCAGTTAAGTTCTGGGAAAACTTTTATTGCCCTAGATGGGGCTTGTCGCCTTTTATATGGCTTGGATATTGTTCCAGACATCATACTTGGAGATATGGATTCTGCAGATAGTGATATTTTGGATCATTTCGAAAAAAAAGGCAGCAAGATCGTTACCGCTCCGGACCAAAATTTTTCTGATTTTGAAAAAGGTATAATGTACTGCCATGAACATAATGCACAATCAATTGATGTATTTAATGCCTGTCATGGCAGAATGGATCATTTTATTGGTAATGTATTTTTTCTAAAAAAATATTATAATCCTCATTGTCCAATAC
>JAIDVZ010000054.1 GCA_029059365.1 Opitutales bacterium
ATATCCACTCTTTGCAGTGAACATGTATATCGCGTAACCTGTCAAGCTCGGCATTATATCCATCTTTTATATACCCTCCAGTAGATAGATCGATTGGTAACTCATCAAACAGGGCATCTGATAACAATTTTTGCAGTTCCGGGAAAAGAGAGATACAATCATTTATTGTTTGGATTTCAGAAGATCTTATTTCACCGAGTAACTTCTTTATTGGACTGAGCGAATTTATTGTCGTACGAACAGCCCCAAGTTCTCTCGGGTTTTTCAAGCGATTTTTTAATCGGGTCAAAATTCGTGAAAGATCATATGTTCCTCTTAAAGCTTGTTTTAACTTTTCACATATTAAAAGATTTTCTAAAAATCCGCTTACACAGCGTTGCCGTTTTTTTATTTCTTCAATGTTTAGTAACGGAAATAAAAAAAATTGTTCCAATAATCGTGCACCTGCTGCTGTAATTGTGCGATCAATTGCATCAATCAACGAACCATCGCGTGTGAAATGCGAAGACCGAAACAACTCGAGGCTATTTATGGTAGCATCGTCGAGTATCATCGTGTCATTTAGGGAATATATTTTTATAGTTGTTAATTCTTGATGATCGTTGCGCAAATTTTCAGCAACGTATGAAAGTAATGCACCCGCTGGTCCGATAACCTGTTCCAGCTCTCCAATAATTCCAAATCCTTCAAGTGTATGTACTTCTAATGTATTACATATCAAACTGTGGCAAGATGTACGATCAAATCTAAAGTCTGGCAACGTGGTTAATGCAGAACGTTTCGCCAAATTTTGTAATGATTCGGTGAGCCTGGTATCATGGGCTGCCCAGTCTTTTTGTTCATTTTCAGACAATATTATTTCGGCAGCAGATAGGGCACTTAGTACAGGAATGAGCCGATCAGGTTCACGTGAAAAGGCAACTTGAAATTCTCCAGTTGATACTTCTATCCACGCAGCAGCTAGTCCAAGCTTTGACAAATGAATCGCTAATAGATAGCTATTATGTTTTGCCTCAATTTGTTGATCTGAAATTACGGTACCAGGAGTTAATATTCGGCTAAGTATGCGTTTGACTAATTTACCAGGTTTAGGAACCCCGACCTGGTCGCAGATTGCTATTTTGAAATTCGCTTTTAATAATTTATTGATGTATGATTCTGCGGCATGGTATGGAATGCCCGCCATCGGGGCATCGCCACGGTGAGTCAGAGTGATGCCAAGTATACGTGATCCAATTTCGGCATCTTCATTAAATAGTTCATAAAAATCTCCCAAGCGGTAAAAAAGCAACGTCCCGGCCCCGAGCGAGCGTTTAATCTCGACATATTGCTGCATCATAGGGGTTATTTTAGGGGAAACTTCCGACATATTGCAGAATAAATATTATTTTACATCGACGTTTAACAATAAAATTTTATTCATTGCTGCATTGTAAATGTTGGAACGAGGCTTAAAGATTTTAACAAATCCATACATTCTTGTTCTCCTTGTCGCATTTTTACAATGTCTTGCTCATGAATGTCGTTTAACCCGGAAAGATGCAAATATCCGTGGATGAGGTATAAGGTAAGTTCTTCTGAAAACGAAGTATTATATCTTTTTGTTGCACCATATGCGTAGTCCGGCGATACACATATTTCGCCTGCTAATCCAAAATCTTGGTTGCCGGGAAACGTGATTACATCCGTTAGCGTATTGTCGGAAAGAAATCTCGCATGAACTGCACACATATTTCCCGAATCGAGAAAACATACCGATAATGTACCATCCGCAATACGGTATCTCCCAAAATCATCTAAAGTGTGAAATAATCGACATATTTCTTGTTCAGAGAATTTAAGACTTTTGAGCATATTGTTTATTTCAATAACTCTATGCTTTTTTTGTCTCATAATCGCTGCCGTTATTGTAACTTATTCTTGAATGAAGCATACTCAATAACGTGAATGAAAATGCTTTTTTCAGGCTCCGCAATTCATCGATTGTAATTGGACATTCGTCAAGTTGATGATCCGAAATTTTGCCAGCAAAAATCGATTCGATCAAATTTTCAATATTTTGGTGGGTGATTTTTTTGAGACTTCTACTAGCAGCTTCTATAGAGTCTGATAGCATAATGATCGCGCTTTCCTTTGTACGCGGCCTAGGCCCATCGTAACGGAAACTGCTTATATCCAGCTTTTCTTGTAAATATCGATTTATGTCCTTCTGGGCCATGCTGGCGGTATCGATTTCACCTAAAATTTCGGTGCGTGCTTTATTGTAAAAATATTGTGTTACGGTCGTCCCATGGTGCTCCCGAATAACATCTATAATCACTTCTGGTAATTTGGCAGACTCAGCAATCGCAACCCCAATTTTTACATGATTTCGTATTATTAATGAGCTAACATAAGGGGTCTGTTGATCATGCAAATTAATATGATTGCTCTGATTTTCGATAAAATATTCCGGTTTTGTAATTTTCCCGATATCATGAAAAAGAGCAGCGGATTTACAAATTACTTTATTAGCCCCAATACTATCAGCTACTTGTTCAGCCAAATTCGAGACCATCAAGCTATGTTGATATGTTCCCGGGGCAAGTATTTGTAATTGCTGGAGTAGGGGATTTGTGTAATCTGCAAGCTTTGACAAACTGATATCTGTGCATACGGAAAATAGATGTTCCAGCACAGGGAAGAGCATAATCGTCAAAATTGCAGTAATGAACGCCATTAAAAACGCTGCCCCTGCTTGGCAAGCTATTATCCTGGTATCGAGTTGAGAAAATATTCCATGTATAATAATAGAAACCGCGAACACTACGCCGGAGTAAAATGTACATACAAAGATCTTTGATCTGAGTTTTACGTTTTTTAAAAATTTGACTAAAGAAAAACAAGCCAGCATTGTTACCAGGAAAAAATCAAACGGTCTTGATAGCATGAGGGTGTATATTGTGATCGTTAGCAGGGACACTAATAATCCTTCCATGGCCCCAAAAAGCAACGTAGCCAATGCGGAACCAAGCATGAACGGCGCAATACAGTACAATGCGTAAGTGAATAACAAATTTTTGGGCAAATTTTCCAGTGAGCCAACTTGTATAAATACTCGTAGGATCAATAATTGGATAAAAACGAGCGCAAACAGGGGTATTATGCGTTTTTGAGCAAATAAAGGTGAATATTTGAAAAAGCTTAGCCAAATAAACACTAAACAAATCGCGACAAGAGCCAAAAACATCTTTGTCAGGAACATTTCACTGATATCATGCCGATGAGCTGATGAACTATGTAATGCTTTTTGATATGCAGTTATGGCCTCGTATAATTCTGGGTCGATCATAACATTTTGATCAACGATCACATCACCAACGGCGTAATGTACCATTACTGGTTTTACCGAGCGCATGATTAAATTTATATCAACCTTGCTCTCTTCAGCATCGTAAACAAGATTCGGTCGTATCCCTTGTTTCAAAATTTTGAATAAAATCGCGACGATGTCTTTATCTAGATCCATAGACAATAAGTGCATACGGATGTAATGTAGAGCTCCCTCTTGTGTGCGTACGCGTTGTTGGCGCCGTCCTTTTATCCGAAATCCATATAATGAAAACGAGTCACCACGAAACGATTCGTTGTAAAATACTCCATCACGTGCAATTTCGCGCAGCATAGATACGCATTCTTGTAAAACCTGAGTTCGTTCAATTTGACCAAGAGAGCTTATCAACAACGCAACATCCTGCCATTCAACTTTTATTGGTGTTGAGGCTGAAAATTCAGCGGTAAATTCTTTAAGCTCATTACGTCCTTTTTCAGTCAGGACCTGTTCATATGAAAAAGATTCCATTTTTTCATCCAACATCTTAAGTGCTTGGATAAAATTATTGTATTTTTTGTCATCGATTTCGTAAACATTACGAGCTTGTTGTTTCCTTTGTTCTCGTAAACGCTCGGTCTTTATCTTGCTTTCATACTCGAATGGTATGTCCGCAACGATCCTTGTTTTTGAAAGATTTCCAGGAATAAGGAGCATGTTGGGGTAGCCTTTCCCAAAAAAGCATATCACCGATAGAATAAGCGAAAAAAACAATATCCAGAATAAGAA
>JAIDVZ010000055.1 GCA_029059365.1 Opitutales bacterium
ATTTAATACTACTTGCATAGCATTTTTGTGCGCAATCGTGTCAGAGTCGACACGGGCAATCCGAGCGCCAGGAAAGATCATATTTGTGACTTGCTCAAGTTTTTGTGAGCCGATCCCTCGTTGAAGAATATCGACGCTTCCACAAACTGGGCATCGTACCGGCAATGGTTCTTCATACCCGCACAGATGACAAAGAAGTTTCCGTTGATCACTGTGATAAGTTAAAGATACGCTACAGCGTGGACATTGTGCAGAATAATTACACGCTTTACATAACACAATCGTAGCATATCCTCTTCGATTTAGAAATAATATGATCTGTTCATGCTTGTTTAACCGGTCATCGATCATGTTTTGTAGGTGCGAGGAAATGATTTTTTGACGATTCTCTTGCTGCATATTAACAATTTCCACCTTTGGTAATATGCTTTGATCGACGCGATGCTTTAGAGTATTTAATCTGTACTTTCCGATTTGTGCATTATAAAGTGATTCTAGTGCTGGGGTAGCAGATCCGAGCACGCATACCGCATCATTCAGTTTTGCCCGATAAACTGCGACATCACGTGCATGATAGCGAGGAGAATCTGATTGTTTGTAACTCGGTTCATGTTCCTCATCGACAATAACAAGCTTAAGATTTTTTAATGGAGAAAATATCGCTGAACGGGCACCAATTACAATTTTGGCATCACCTCTTGAGAGTGCTAGCCATGCATCTCTGCGCTCACCTTCAGACAACCCGCTATGCCACACCAAGACCCTGTCATTGTATTTAAATATTCCGTTTCGTATCCTACTGACTGTTTGTGGAGTTAAAGTTAGCTCTGGAACGAGCATAATAACATCCCCATTTTGTTCGAGTACTCGGTTGATAGCTTCGATATAGACTTCGGTTTTACCGGACCCAGTGATCCCGTGCAACAAGTGCGTACAAAATGTTTTTTTATTTATCGATGAGATAATATCGTCCGCTGCCATGCGTTGCTCAGAGTTTAGGACGATACTTTTCTTTTGAATGTGATCATTTCCGAATTTATCGTGATACTCGATTCGTGGTATTTGGACGAAATTTTCAATAACGATCTTTTTATCTACCAATGCCCGAAGTGCCGATACCGACTTTATCGTGTTCTTATAAACAGGTGATGAGGAGGTTAAGAGTCTTTGATAAATTTCAAACTGTTTTGGTGATTTTTTTTGAAGTTGAGATAAAACGTCATCCGCTAATTTACTAGCAATCTCGAGCGTTACACTGATTTTAGGATTAACTAATTTACGAATCGCACTGGGGATTACCGCCTCAGCGACACATTTAGGACTAGCTACATAGTAATTTGATATCCACTGTATTAATTCGAGGATATCGTGACCAATCAAGGCACATGGATACAGTAGTTGCGTAATATTTTTGACCGTAAAATCAGTTTTACATGGCAAATGATCAAAAATTTCATACACGATCCCGCACTCAATAGACTTCCCAAACGGTATTTCAACCAACATACCGGGCTCAATTGTGGTAAGCAAATTATCTGGTATGGCGTATAGCAGCGGTGCAGCTGCCCAGGTCAGTGTCATTACAGTAGCATATTTCGGGGAATGGACCATTTTTACAGTATCAGTGATACAACAAAATTTAGTATATGGAATATCGTTATTGTGAAAATTGCGGACATTGGCACGGTTACGATCCAGGTAAGAAAGATTTTTGTCAGTAATGGCAAATTTAGGCCATTGAGCCCGTTGTCTAACCCAACCCCAATCACTGCACCAGTAGCAGCATGTGTAGAACTAACTGGGATTCCAAGCATTGAGGAGATTATTATTGTTGTCGCAGTTGCAAAATCGACGCTGAATCCACGTGAATTTGTCAGCAAAGTGATCCTATGACCCAGGGTACGTATTATTTTATATCCAAGTGCTAACACCCCGGATGACATGCCAATTCCACCAATAGCCAACATCCAAACCGGAATAGTATATTGGTCAAATGTTACTGGTATGGCATGATTTTTCATGACAAAATATATCGCTAATACGGGGGTTATGCTGTTTGCGACATCATTTGATCCTATTGCGAACCCGACCAAGCACGAGGTCCCGGCTTGGAAACGTCGAAATACGCGTTCAGCACCATGGAAGGTTTCTTCAGATTGTTTAGCGATCTGTTTAGCGATTTTGTGCAATATCAGGTAACTTATCGGGAATATTATTAAGAAAAAAATTAAGCAAAGGTGGGGTATTATCAATCGTTTCAGTGCTGTACCATTTTTGATTGCATAAGCAACAATCCCTAGAGTAATACAGCCCAGAAATGGGACCCATTGACACGTGCGTTTAAGAACACCATTTTCCCCCATCCGGAATATTAAAAATTTTATATTTTTTATCATTAATAATGAGCATGTAGCAGCGATGAATGGGCAACATATCCATGAAAAGGTAAGCATTACAAAATATACCCAATTAATTGATTTTATGCCTCCAAGAGTGAGAGCAATCCCGATCATACTGCCAACAAGTGCATGCGTAGAACTTACCGGAAGTCCGGTTTGTGTGGATAAAAGTACAAAACACCCTGAGGCTATCAAGCACGATAACATCCCGACGATGTAACTCGAAACATCACTAAACATCCCCACGTGGATTACACCATTTATTAGCGTGGCGGATACATTCCCGCCTAATAAGATCGCTCCAAAAAAATTTAAAATTGCAGCAACAACAAGTGCATGTTTCAACTTTAGCGCTTTGGATCCCACCGCAGATGCAAATGCATTGGCCACATCATTTGCTCCATTGTTGAATGCCATAAACACGGCCCCAATTATCGCTAAAACTAAGACAAATATCATCGCTTAAAGGTATTGTAGCAAAACTATACGCTTGGACGAAGGAAATATTTCCATGAAGTATGATTTAATGGAATTTTTTTTGATTTTCTGAAACCTTTTCATCCTAAAAATTCAACTATTCTCTGGAAGCTAGCCCAAATTGAGAAGCAAATGCTTTCATATTTTTTAGTCCTTTCTCTCCTTTAAAAGATTTCATCATTTTTTGCATCTGTGTAAATTGTTTAAGCAAAGAATTCACATCACGCATCTCCACCCCGGCCCCACGGGCGATACGTAGGCGCCGATGCTGGTCAATTATGCTTGGCTTTCGTCGCTCTTGTACTGTCATAGATTGAATAATTGCCCGAATTTGTCGCAATTTATCATTATCCTCAGTAGAGGCACTCATTCCGGCTGCTCCAGGTAACATTTTTATCAATGATGATAATGGGCCTAATTTTTGTATCTGTTGTATACTTTGTAAAAAATCTTCGAGATCAAATTTTGCTTTTTTTATTTTTTCGCCCAAGCGCTTTTGTTCTTTCTCATCGACCTGTTGCTTAGCTTTTTCGACTAACGATACAACATCTCCCATTCCCAGTATCCGCTGAGCAAGACGTTTCGGTCGTAAAAGTTCTAAATCGTTGACATGTTCACCAGTCCCAAGCAAACGAATCGGTACCCCTGTCACACTTTTCATCGATAACGCCGCACCAGCCCGTGCGTCGCCGTCCATTTTGGTCAAAATGATACCGCTTAAATGGAGAGCTTCATTGAAAACTTTTGCTACATTTGTTGCTTCTTGCCCAGTTGCAGAATCGGCCACAAGTAAGGTTTCGTCTGGTTTTATTGTTTTTTGTAGTTCCTTTACTTGTTCTATCAAATCATTGTCTATCTGCAACCGACCGGCACTATCGAAGATAATAGCATCAAGTTTATTTGATTTGGCATGACTTAGAGCATGGTTGGCGATTTTGGATAAATTTTTTTGATCTCTCTCCGCAAAGAATGGGAAATTATTATCCCTGGCCAGGGTCTCTAGCTGATCTATTGCTGCTGGACGTTGCACATCGCAAGCGACGAGAAGCGGTGAATAATGTTCATGCGATAGCAGAAACGCAAGCTTTGCAGCGGTTGTTGTTTTTCCCGCTCCGTGAAGCCCAACTAAAAGGATTTTTACAGGCCTTTTTTCTGTGAAAGTTGAAACTTCTTCGTCCCCAAATAACGAAACAATTTCGTCATAGATGATTTTTACTATCTGCTGCTCAGGTGCAATTTTGGCTAAAACTTCCTGCCCAAGAGACTTTTGCTTTACGTTTTCAATTAGATTATCGACAACATCTACGTTAACATCAGCATCTATGAGCGCAAGACGAAGCTCTTGCAGTGCTTCAGAGATATTTTTTTCAGTGATCTTGCCCAGCCCACGTAAATTTTTAAACGTTTTGGCGATTTTCGCGGAAATTGATTCAAACATAGATAACTTAAGAAATAAGTATAACTACCGCTTGGGCAAGTGTTTTGGTGTGCGATAGCGAAATTTTTGCTGTATGAAATCGAGATTTTTCCATTAGGGCCTTAGCATTTGACGACAATATCAATTCTGGGCGACCGGTAGAAGTATTCTTCACAGAAATATCACACCATCTGAGTGTAGAGCCTAATCCAATTCCAATAGCTTTAGCGAAGGCTTCTTTAGCTGCGAACCTAGCAGCAAAAGATTGGTATGAATTGGCAAAATTCAAGCAATATTGAATTTCGTTTTTGGTGAAAATTTTCCCAATAAACGATTGACCGAAGCGTGATATTGCCCGCTTAATTCGGAGGGCATCGACTATGTCAGTACCTACTGAAATTTCAAGGTTCTCAAGCATTTAAAGATTTTTAATCAAAATATCTGTAAGAATCAATAAAAGAGTCTGGGAGCTTATATATAAACATTTTTACAATTTTTTTATTGACTTAATAAAGATTAGTTTTCTCG
>JAIDVZ010000056.1 GCA_029059365.1 Opitutales bacterium
CTGTATCTCCATGGGGACAATTGGCTAAAGGTAGGCCGACAAGACGTCGCACAAGAACGTCGAATTCTATGATTTTGATACGAAAAAATGGCAGAAAGATGAGAAAGGATAGCAGGATTTAATATGACTCGTTCTAAGAAAAAGGGATATTTTGTTGATGTTTGTCTCATGGATAAGGTTCTTGAGGCACAGGAATCTAAATCCACTAAACCGATAAAAACGTGGTCTCGCCGATCAACGATTACTCCAGATTTTGTTGGGTTGACTTTTTTAGTGCACAATGGCAGAAAGTTTATTGACATTTATGTCACCGAAAACATGGTCGGTCACAAGCTTGGCGAATTTTCCCACACACGAACATTCAAGGGGCATAATCCGCATACTCAAAAGGCTTAAAATTTAGGTGAATTTGTATGGAAGTATCAGCAAAGTTAAAATACGCTCGTATGTCCGCGAAGAAGGTGCGGGACTTGGCAGGTGTGCTGCGTGGGCGTAATGTGCAAGATGCGTTATCATTTTTGAAATTTTCTCCGCGTAAATCAGCACGGTTGATCTATAAAACCATGTCGAGTGCTGTCGCCAATGCTGAAAATAATAATGATCTTTTAGCAAGTGATTTATTGGTAGAGAATGTGATCGTTGAAGAAGGTCCCGTTTTTAAACGTTTTGTACCGGCTCCTCGAGGATCGGCACATCCTATCCGCAAAAAAACCAGCCATATTAAGGTGATACTGAAACAAACTAAGAAAGAGAAGTAATAATTATGGGCCAAAAAGTAAATCCTATAGTATTCAGGTTGCCAGTTCGTCGGGATTGGAAGTCTCATTGGTTTGCCGATAAAAAGAATTTTTCGAAATTCTTGCACGAAGATTTTAAAATTCGCACGTTTATACGGGAAAAATTGAAATACGCTTCGATCGCTGAGGTTGATATCGAGCGCTCTGGAGATAGAGTGAGGGTAAAATTGCAGACTCCTCGTCCAGGTGTTGTCATCGGCGTTAAAGGTAAAGAGCTTGAACGTCTGACGGATTCTTTGAGCAAATTAACGGGAAAGGATGTCATCGTTGATGTTCAGGAAATCCGGAAACCAGATCTTAATGCCCAGCTGGTCTCTGATAATGTCGCTTCTCAAATCGAACATCGCGTACCATTTAGACGAGTATTGAAAAAAGCCATTCAAACCACGATGAGCTTTGGCGCGAATGGTGTTAGAGTAAAATGTTCTGGACGTTTAGGTGGCGCTGAGATCGCTCGTAGTGAAGAACAGCGTGCGGGTAGCATTCCTTTGCACACTTTACGGGAAAATATTAGTTATGGATTTTCCGAGGCAAATACGGTTTACGGGAAAATTGGTATAAAATGTTGGATCTGCAACAAGAAGCCAGAGGAATAATAATTTGTTCGAGGTATTAAAATGAGTGGTTTGTTACCATCAAAAACGAAATATCGAAAAGTACAGAAGGGCAGAAATCGCGGTAATGCTAAGGGTGGATCTTCCATCGCATTTGGTGACTTCGCGATTCAGGCACTTGAGCGTGGAAAAATGTCATCAGCGCAGTTAGAAGCGGCCCGTGTTGCGATCAATCGTCATTTAAAAAGAAAGGGGAAGATGTGGATGCGCGTGTTCCCTAGCAAACCAATTACAAAAAAACCAGCCGAGACACGTATGGGTAAAGGTAAAGGCCCGGTCGAGTATTGGGTCGCCCAGATCAGGCCAGGAAATGTTTTATTTGAAATCGCCGGTGTATCGGTTACAGTCGCTCGTGAAGCAATGAGGCTTGCTGATGGTAAAATTCCTTTTCATTGCAGATTCATCAGTCGTGAAGAACAAAATACTTTTTAGGTAATACGATGAAGAAAAACACGTTTAAAGATTTATCTATATCTGACCTCGCGAATAAAGCGCGTGAGTTGCGTGGTGAGTTGCAGATGCTGACGCTTAAAAAAAG
>JAIDVZ010000057.1 GCA_029059365.1 Opitutales bacterium
ATCTAAAAAAATATCAACAATGGCTGATTGATTATATCAACGAACACCCGAATTTTGTTTATCCAAAATTCCGGACAAAACAAGTGCTGGAATTTTTGAAAGAACCGATAAATGATTTGTGTATATCTCGTCCAAAAGAACGCTTATCATGGGGGATTGAACTACCATTTGACCGCGATTATGTGACGTATGTTTGGTTCGATGCTCTTCTAAATTACATTTCTGGCACACTCATCAATAATCGACAAAAATACTGGCCAGCCGATTTACATGTTATCGGTAAAGATATCCTCGTCCCGGCTCATGGGATATACTGGCCAATCATGTTGCATGCGCTTGGATTTCCATTGCCTCACACATTGCTCACACACGGTTGGTGGCTATGCTCGGGCGAAAAGATGTCCAAAAGCCTCGGCAATGTTGTCAATCCGATGGACTATGCCCATGAGTATGGCACTGATGCATTTAGATATTATTTGATTCGCGAAATGAGTGTCGGCCAAGATTGCGACTTCAATCATGAACGATTTGTTATCCGATATACAACTGATCTAGGGAACGATCTCGGAAATTTGCTCAGTAGAACTGTGAACATGATACAGCGATACTGTAATGGTATCGTCCCAGCAATTAGTGATATGAACGATCCCCTCATCGAACAGTGGAGAGATACTAAAGATAAAGCATTAGCAAATTATAGCGATTTTACATTCAATAATGCTCTTGAGCATATCTTCGCTTTTATAAGTGCAGTGAACAAATATATCGAACAACATTCACCATGGACACTTGCCAAATCAACAGACCTAGCAGATAAATCAAAACTTCAAACCATCTTGGGGATCACCGCAGAATCCCTACGTTTATCCGCATTTTTGCTATCTCCTGTGCTACCAAATTCATCAAAGATGATACTGGATGCACTTGGATGTGATTGCGTAGTTAGCTGGGATAATCTGGAATTCGGGAACTCGTTGAATGGCAACAGTGTCGGCAATAATGTTATTCTATTCCCTCGAAAAGAAAAGAAATAGACGTGTATAGCTCGGTTAAAGTACAAAAAATTCATGGCTGGCGCAAGCTCCTGCTTTACCCACTTGTGCTGTGCCTTAAACTTTTTACACTGACCATACGGGTTCGTCCAACTGCGGAAATGGATGCAATTTTAAACAACTGCCCCGATCCTACAGTCGTCGCATTTTGGCACCAAAATTTGTTTTTAATCTGGAAAATAAACTACATGCTAAAAACCACACTGCCGATGTATGGGCTCATCAGTCCATCAACAGATGGAGCATGGTTGAGCGCATTTTTCCAAATTTTCAATATCAGGAACATTCGTGGATCCAGTAAAAGGGGCGGCTTGTCGGCCCTAAAAATGTTGCAACAAAAACTAAAAGAAGGGGCAAATGTTGCGATTACCCCAGATGGTCCACGTGGCCCAGCTAAACATATGAAACGCGGGGTTCCTTTGCTCGCACTTCAGACCCAAACAGATATTTTTTTGATCGGTATGCATTTTTCATCGTACTGGAAGTTACATACTTGGGATGGTTTTATTATCCCAAAACCTTTCTCTAAAGTAATCGTTAATGGCAAAAAAATTCCGTATGAGGAATTTAAAGATCTTTCCGTTGATGCATTACGCACTAAATTAGAACAGGCTCTTGATTCTCTTTAAATTTTTAAACAAATTTGGCGATGTTTGCTATGGATCTGTGTACAAAGCAATAACGCGATCTTGGCGATTTTAATCTTGTAAAAAACTTTTTGATACCTTTAGTAAGCCAATCAGCGGCGCGGTAGCCAAGTGGTAAGGCCGAGGTCTGCAAAACCTCTATGCGTCGGTTCAATTCCGACCCGCGCCTCCATTTTCGCATTATTCCTTGACAAGACAAACCGCTCATTGTACCATCCGCCACTCGATAATTTGATGTTTCATTGAAATAATTTTTATCTCAAAAAACTATAAGCGGAATAGGTAACATGAGCATAACGCAACCAATACTACCTCGCAGTGCCGGGTGTTTCTTACATATAAGCTCTCTGCCAAGCGAACAAGGGATTGGATGTTTTGACGAACATGCAAAATCATTCATTAATTTTTTAAAAATGTGTGGAATGTCATACTGGCAAATATGTCCGCTAACCCCCACCAGTATCGGAAATTCACCATATCAAGGAGTATCAGCATTTGCGGGAAACCCGTACTTCATAAATTTAAAAGAACTCGTTTCACTCAAACTCTTGGAAAGATCTGAATTATCTACCTTGCGGAACCTTCCATCTGATCATGTCGATTTTAGTGCGATATATGAACCGTTTTGGGCAGCACTACAGCAAGCATATAACCGATTTGTCGAAATCGGTACAAATTTCGATGATTTCCATAAATTTGTTCAACAAGAATCATACTGGTTGGAAGATTATTCTTTGTTTATGTCCTTAAAAATGGTTTTCAAAGGAATCGAGTGGACAAAATGGCCGAAAAAATTTCGTTCCTCAAAATCTGCAAAGAAAAATATTCAAATATTTCCACACATTGATCGGACGGTCCGATTTTATCAATTTGTACAATGGATATTTTTTAAACAATGGCAGGAATTAAGAAATCATGCTAACAAATCAGGCATAAAAATTATTGGCGATGTACCAATTTTTGTTGGGCTAGACAGCGCAGATGTATGGGCAAATCAACAATTTTTTAAACTAAACAAGCTCGGAAGCCCAACGGTGGTTGCCGGGGTTCCGCCGGATGCATTCTCGAAAACCGGCCAACTGTGGGGCAACCCAGTATTTAACTGGAGACGTCTGAAATATTCTGGTTACAAATGGTGGATAAACCGGCTGCAACACAGTTTCAAATTATATGATGTCGCGCGACTTGATCATTTTCGTGGATTTCAAGCAAACTGGGAAGTGAAATCAGGTGAAGCAACTGCTGAACATGGGAAATGGGTAAAAACTGCTGGTAAACACTTTTTTACGGGACTTAATAAGAAGCTTCCCAATGCTCGTTTTATCGCGGAAGATCTTGGTGTGATCGACGATGAGACACAAAAATTATTATCATTCACTAAATTTCCTGGAATGAATGTCCTGCAATTTGCATTCGATGGACAGCCAAACAATAAATATCTTCCCCATTGTCACCAAAAAAACAGTATACTTTACTTAGGCACACATGATAACGATACTACCCACGGGTGGTTCGACCATTTACAAGCAAAAAATAAAGGATATGTGCGTGACTATTTACGGACAGATTGCTCGGATGTCACGTGGGACATGATCAAATTAGCTTACGGATCGGTCGCAAATTTGTTGATCCTTACAATGCCAGATATATTAAATCTTGGTTCGGAGGCACGATTTAATACCCCGAATACAATGAACTCAAACAACTGGGCATGGCGTGTAACTGATGAACAGCTGGAACAGATAAAAAGGTATAAAACAGACAATTATTTAAGATTCTTGGCAACGACCTATGGGCGTATGTCTAATGAATAAATGTGTGATCTTTTAAAAAATCCTCTGAAAAAAAATTAGCATCCAAGTTTGAATAAACATCGAATTTTAGCATCGTGATTTTTATTTTTTTTCTCGTACATACGTCAATAAGCTCGAAAGTTTTAGGCACCCAATCCGAACCGCACTTTTTTAATCGTGCCAATTTTTGATAACGCACGAGGCGTTTATGGTCATCAAGATATTCAATCTGTAATGGTTGATGAAATGCTCCGTCTATCGAAAATCGGATAAATTTCATGCCATCAGCTTGCCTATCAGCTGGAATTTCAACGATAAATTGTTGAGTCATTCGTCCACAAACATTCTTTGGACCACAATATTTTGGAGAATCGGTGCATACGATCGGCAGCAATAAATCATTGGGACCATATTTAATATTTGGAATAAAAACACCCTGAGAATTTAGACGGTCATCGATATTTGACCACGACTTATCACGGGTCACCAAAAATTTACGCGAACCCGAATCGTGATCTGAAAATTCTACGATAAATTTACCAGCTTTGTGCAGAATAACCCCATCATATGTCTCTGATTTACCCGCAACACGTGTCTCCACCTGAATAGAAGCAACATAATCCTCTAAAAAACGTTCAGAAAGAAAATTTTCCCAAAATTTTTTTGCTGCTAAATCCGGTAAAAACGACCCATGGACGGTGTGACCATTTGCAACACAATCGACGTGTGCAAAAATCAGCACCAAAAAGAGAAGATACCTCCCGACACACGTAAGGGTGGATATTCTATTTGGTTGATGCTTTTGTAACAATCGGAAGTGCATCATTTGTGGTATGTGAATTATGCGCGACGTACGCCATGGACAGAAGTAAAGATGCTACGAAAAAGACAATTGTTCCATAAATCGCCCACCTCGTCAAAACTTTAGTAGTTTCCCCGCCAAATGCCGATTCTGCGGCTCCACCACCTAGTGCTGATCCTAATCCGGAATTCACGCTCGGCCTCTGCATCAATATGACTAAAACAACAAATACACCGGTACACACCAAAATAAAAGTCAGCAAAAAAACAAACAACGTGAACATAGCCCGACTCTGGCCACGACATACAAAAAGGCAAGAAAATTTAGTATTCCACAAACTCTAAGAATAGCCCATGCGCCGGTGCGACTTCAATATTTTGCGTACGTTTGCCACTTATGAGCATGCCATACAGCTCATCTGCGGTTAGCTTATTTAACCCAACCATGACGAATCCACCAACCATCATGCGCACCATCTTGTACAAATAACCCGAACCAATAGTTACAAAGGTTACCATATTACCTATACGCGAGAATTGCATAACGTGCATAGTTTTAACTGGATCATGCTGCTCACCATCTTCACGATTCGCCCCAAAAGCTGAAAAATCATGCGTCCCACAAAATTTAACAGCAACTGATTGCATACTCTTAACATCTAATCGTCTGTTTCCCAAACACCAATTATAGCGATAACCAAAAGCATCTGCGAAGTCCTCTAGTAAATAATATTTGTAACACTTCTGTTTTACCGAAAAACGAGCATTAAATTCCTTCGAAACATGCTCTGCTGAAATAATTCGTATAGTTGGTGGGATGCCACATCTCAGGGCACGCAATAATTGCCAAGATTCATGTTCCCAGTCAGCATCAAAATGAAAAACTTGTCCGCGTGCATGTACACCAGCATCTGTACGTCCACTGCCATATATTTTGATTCTCGATCCAAAAATTTCTGACAATCGCTTCTCGATATAATCTTGTATCGTGTTACGGTTTGGCTGGCTTTGCCAGCCACAAAATTCGGTACCATCATACTGGCATACACACTTCCACCTCATGGTCGCTAATTTATGCCTTAATTTTGTATCTTTGGCTGGTCTTGTTCCAGTTTAACATGAAGAAAAATGCACCAGCTGCACCACAGAGAATGAAAAACAAGAATGCAAAATCCCATCCCCATTTATCCGCAATCTTTCCAACTCCCCAACCAGATACCGCACCACCGAAATAGCCAAACATCCCAGTCATACCATTACCAGTGGCAGCTGCTCGACGCGATCCAAATTCCGCACCAGCGATTCCGACAAGGGTTTGTGGCCCGTATACAAAAAATCCAATGATAAACAAAAAGACTGTGTTCATTGCCAAGGATGTTGAAGGTGTCTTCCAAAAGAAAAATAGCGCAATTATTAAACAAATTGTAAAATAAAATGCTGCACAATTTCTGCGCCCACCAAACAATTTATCCGATGACCAACCGGCAATTATTCCGCCAATCGATCCCATGAATTCAAAAGCGACATTTTGCCAAGCTGCGCCAACAATATCCGTTCCACGGGCTTCTTGTAAAAAGGTAGGTGCCCAATAGAAAAAACCCATTCTTATGGTGTAGACAAAAAAATTGGCCATACACACAAACCAAAGAGCTTTATTGGGCAAAATATGCTCAAATATTACCTCTTTAAACGTGACATCCTCGTGTGCAAGGTGTGCATCATCTGGCTCCAAATTTTCTTTATCTTCTATAGACGGTAAACCTAATGATTGTGGGCTGTCACGCAATCGTTCAAACAACACCACCGATATTAACAATACCAATATGGCAGGTACAATAAAAACCGATCTCCAGCCAAAATGTATCGATAGGTGTGCTCCGAGAAGTAAAATAACTATACTGCCGATCTGATGTGAAGCATTAACGATCCCCCACTTTGTTCCTAATTCGCTCGGGGGATACCATTGCGTCATTAAGCGCGTTACAGGCGGCCAACCCGTGGACTGAAACGCACCGTTTAAGGCATAAAAAAATACAAAAACCGGTAATGAATTTGCCAATCCAATACACAAGCTACAAACTGCACATCCGATTAAACCGATGGTCATAAAATATCGTGCATTGGTACGGTCGCAAATCATACCACTGACAAATTTCCCGATTCCATAAATCAGAGCAAATGCAGTAAACACCCATCCTATTTCCGCTCGTGAATATCCCAACTCTGCTAACATTTGAGGGGTCGCTATCTGAAAATTCTGTCTAACGAGATAGAAAGCGGCATAACCCAAAATCAGCGAATAGAGTATACGTGTTCTCCAGTATTGGTATTGGTAATTTATGTCCTCTTGTCGCGTCTTTTTTCGGAAAAAATGTAGCATCTTTTGTAAACTGGTGATTTAAAGATTCGTTTGCAATATAAAAACAATGGCATTCTTTGTTATTTATAGCAACTGAGCTCAAATTTTCCTTGTGCCCCAAAATGTACCAAAAAAGATTAAAATTTGAAAAATTTTGCTTGACCATTGATTGCTATATATCACCAAAAACTGGACTTTTTGGGGGTAAATCGAACAACCTGTTATCGTGAAGATAGTTTATACCCGTGAACAGCTTCATTATCAAGTTTGTAAAAAAAATTTTAATTTAGTTTATTTGACTAATTGCAAAAAATCTGTAGGCTGACAGGCAACATGATGCCAAATGTACATTGCATAATCATGGGCGGAGGACGTGGTGATAGATTGTATCCCCTCGTAAAAAATCGCTGTAAGCCTGCGGTACCATTGGCAGGGAAGTATCGATTGGTCGATATCCCTATTAGCAATTGTATCAACTCTGCATTCAATAAAATATATATTCTGACTCAGTTTCAGACCAGGTCGTTACATAGACACATCGAACAAACTTACCGATTCGATTCATTCAGTGATGGGACAATTGATATCTTTCCAGCTGAACAAACAGCATCTGATGGTGAACATTGGTATGTCGGGAATGCCGATGCTGTACGAAAAAACTTACAATATATTCCCATGCAAGATGATGATATTATACTGATCCTTTCCGGTGATCAATTATACCGCATGGATCTTGCAGATTTAGTACATCATCACATCAAATTAAACGCTGATATAACCATATCGGCAAAAGTTATCCCGGAATATAAAATTTCCTCATTTGGAATAATGTCCATAGATGAGCAATTTAATATTAAAGAATTTGTCGAAAAACCAAAAGATAAAGAACAAACTGTTGGGTATGAAATTCCTGACAGCCTTAAATTTGCGCTAAAAAAATCTTTTCGTTACCCAACATACTTAGCTTCTATGGGGATATACGTCTTTACCGCCCATATTTTAAAAAAGGTTCTAACTGATGATAACGGTAGTGATTTCGGAAAAGATATTCTTCCTAATGTACTAAAAAATTATAAGACAGTTGGATATCTATTTGATGGATATTGGGAAGATATAGGTACAATTCGGTCATTCTTTAACACCAATCTCATGTTGACCGATGTTGTTCCAGAATTCGATTTTTTTGATGCTAAGAATCCGATATATACCCGTGCTCGTTATCTGCCAGCCTGTAAAGTAAATAGCAGTCAAATCGAGAATACATTGTTGTCCGATGGTTGCATAATTACAGGAGCATCTTTGAGTAGATGCGTCGTCGGGTTACGTTCTGTAATTCGTAAAAATACACACCTAGAAAATGTTCTGATGTTTGGGGCTGACTATTTTGATTCGCATGACACAAATGAGCATGAAATTGCGATGGGAATAGGAGAAAATACGACCATAAAAAATGCTATAATTGATGAAAATGTACGTATAGGCAATAATGTCTATCTCTCTCCTGATGGCAAACCAGATGGATATGAAAAAGATGGTTTATACGTCAAAGACGGTATCCTCTGCATCACGGAAAAAGCGATAATCCCGGACAATACAATATTTTAAAAAATACATTGACTTAGCAAATTGGCTAGGTATGTGTCTTCGCAAATGAAGAGAAATTTTCTGGCCTATCTGCTGTTGTTTTGTGCCCCTTTCGCATATAAAGCATATTGCACGGAGGTGATGGGGTACACGGAGAATAGCAAAATGAGCAGCGATAGCGTATTACAGAAAACGGAAGACGAAGTTGAACCGGAGGAGTCCGATGTTCCGCAGAAAAAAATGAGAACAAACTTCGGCAAACCTTCCAAGGCAAACATGGACAGGGACGATACAGTAGTGGCAAAAAAAGCGAAGGCAATTTTTGATGAAATTTTCGAAGAATTAACCGATGAACACAGTGGCTCCGAGCTGATATTCCCTAACAAAATGGTATGGCTAAACGGCGCCCCAGGAGCGGGAAAAGGAACCAACACCGCAACTATTATGCGTATATTGGAAATTCCAAGCAAACCAATTGAGGTAAGCTCACTTCTGACATCTCCTGAAGCGGAAGCTCTCAAAGCATCTGGGAAATTGGTAGATGATAAGACGGTTGTCAAACTGGTGTTTGAAACGTTGCTGCGTCCGGAAAATGTTAACGGTGTGATCATTGATGGTTTCCCGCGCACAAAGGTACAAGCTGAATGTTTAAAATTATTGGTCCATAGATTGCAGTCCGATGCAAAGAACAAATGGTGTAAGTTCACGATTGTAAACTTCATGGTCTCTCGTGAAACAAGCATTAATCGTCAACTTGCACGTGGTCGAGCTGCGCTTGAACATAACAAAATAGTTAAAGAATCCGCTATCGGTGAGGAGGTTCCGGTACGCAGTACAGATCTTAGCTGGGATGTAGCTAATTTTCGATATCAAACGTACCTCAATGAGACCAGAGAAAGTTTATCAATCTTACAAGATCTTGTAGAGTACGATGAGATCAACGCTGAAGGCTCATTAGAAGAGGTACGTGAAAGGATATATAAGGTGTTTTCAGTTACGCAATAAATGGCTTGACACCAAACAAAAATTTAAAGATTACTGACCGAAGAAGGATTTTTCATGAAACCATCGTATCATCCATCGAAATTGAAGAGAATAAGGAAATGTGGTTTCCGCGCGCGCATGTCAACACGCGGCGGGTGTGCGGTACTATCAGCTCGCAGACGTAAGGGACGTCGTAAGTTGTGCGAGCATGCGTTTATCAAGTAGTGAATAAAAGATTCTTCCGCAACCAACGTCTGAAATTAGCTAGTGATTTTAGGCGTTTAAGTGAGGACTCGGTTTATAAGGTGGTGACTGAGTTTTTTGTTCTGAAAATCCTTCCCAATCAATTATCGTTTTCGCGTATTGGGATTATAACCTCCAAACGTGTAGGTTGTGCAGTTGAAAGAAATAGAGCACGTCGAATAATTCGCGAAATTTTCCGTACAGCTATACAGTCCAGATACGGTACTTATGATCTTCTCGTAATCGTCCGTCCAGCTATTCTTCAAACGCGTTTTATTGTGGTACGCGATAAATTTTTATCTAGTATGGAGGAATATTTTAACAAAAATTCAAACACCGAAAACTGTTCATAATGCGATATACCATGCCTTCAAAATTTTATATGCGAGTATATGCTCTATGCTTACACACTATCGATACGTGTCTGAAATATATAATGATCGGGATCATACGGATTTATCAAAATATTTTTTCACCCCTCAAATTTTATTTATTTGGTCCATCTTGTCGTTGCAGATTTCGAGTAACATGCTCAAACTACGCGGTCCAAATGTACAAAACACACAACTGTTTAGTAGCTACTTACTTAACCATTAAACGGATACTACACTGCAACCCATTTAGTGAGGTAGAAGATGAGTGACGCTGTACTATTTTATTCAAACACGAAGATCGATAAGAATCTAAAATATCTTACGAACTGCGATATCGAAGATGATTTTTGTTTAATAAAATCAGGGATACGTACAATCGCTTTGGTATCCGCCCTTGAGATCAACAGATTGAAAAAAGAATCAATGATTGACGAGATTTACTCGATCGAACAACTACACACCAAACGTTCTGACTACATATCTCGTTTAGACAAATTTATTCAGCAGATATTACACTCAAAAACGATAACCGTCGCTCAAAATTTTCCGTTTAAACTTGCATCAGAATTAACATCCCTAGGGTACACCTTGAACCCGAGTCAATATTCTATCCTGCCTGAACGAGAATTAAAAAATGAAAATGAAATTTCGGCTATCAATGGCGTTCTTTCAACCATAGCAAGGTGTTTTAACCTCGTTCATTCAATACTTGCACAATCAACTATCTCCAAAACTGGTAAACTAAATTACAATGGGAGAACATTAACTTCCGAATTTTTGCGCCATGAGATCGAGCAATTTTGTTATCAAAATCAATTGATCGCCGATAGAACTATCGTATCTTGTGGCAAACAATCGTCTGATCCACATTGTCAAGGGTACGGTCCATTATTATCAAACGAATTTATTGTCATCGACTTGTTCCCCTATGAAAAAGTGTCCGGCTATTATGGTGATATAACTCGAACCTTCTTAAAAGGACACGCTTCTGCGGAACAGATTAAGATGTATAATACTGTGCGATCTTCACAGGAATTATGCGAAGAACACTTGACAGCCGGTATTAACGGGAAAGATCTTATGAACTCCGTGTTATCATTTTTATCAAAAAACGGGTATCAAACAGATCGATCCGCAGAGGTACCATATGGGATGTTCCATTCACTTGGACATGGATTTGGATTAGAAATTCACGAACATCCGGTACTATCAAATAAAGATTATATTTTGAAAAAAGGAAATGTAGTCACACTTGAACCTGGGCTTTATTATCCCGAAATTGGTGGAGTGCGCATAGAAGATGATTTTCTTGTTACCGATACACGGGCAATAAAGTTATCTGATAATATTCAATATGATTGGATGATCGAGTGATTTATCT
>JAIDVZ010000058.1 GCA_029059365.1 Opitutales bacterium
ATAACGAATAGGCCATAGCCCCGATATATTTTTTTTAATTTTTCTTAATATTTGGGGCATTTTGGGGATGTTTAGTTGCACAAAAATCTCGTAATCCGTTCTTCGAGTCTATATTCCGCAAAATATGAATATTTTGGAGATAAGAGAATTGGATGTTGAGGTCGAACGTAGGCCAATACTTGAAGATTTTTCATTATCGATACCTAGTGGAAAAATCCATGTTTTAATGGGTAAAAATGGTGCTGGGAAAAGTACATTGGCCAATATAATCGCTGGACATCCGGATTTTCAAGTGACAGGTGGGGAAGTTTTATTTGATGGGCGTTCGATACTGCATATGTCTCCAGATGCACGCGCACGTGCAGGGATTTTTTTATCATTTCAACAACCGATAGAACTACCAGGTGTAAGCGTAGCCAATTTTATTAGGGAGGCATTGCAAGCACGTTCAGATGTAAAATTATCTGCAGTTGAATTTTATAATCAGTTGTATGGTTACATGGATTTTTTGAAGCTTGATCGTTCAATTACGAGCCGTTCAATGAACGTCGGCTTTTCCGGAGGGGAGCGAAAACGACTGGAAGTCCTGCAAATGTTGATGCTGAAACCAAAGTTCATCATTTTAGATGAGATAGACAGTGGGGTTGATGTTGATGCTTTGAAATTGATCGCAAATGGAATAAACAAGATGCGAGATGATATTTTATCGATTCTGATTATTACACATTATCGACGATTATTAGACTACGTTGTTCCGGATGCTGTGCATATTATGAATCATGGAAAGATTGTCAAATCTGGTGGATTAGAGTTGGTTGAACAAATCGAGCAAACGGGATATGATGACATCCGATAAAGATTTGCCTGATGATCAACAGGATGAGCGGTATGAATATTCTGATGCTCAACGTGCTGGTGATTTTAAGTATGATATTGAGTATACTTATGACGCTGGGTATGGTTTGACGCACGATACAGTCGATTACATCGCTGACGTGAAGAAAGATGCTCCTTGGTTGCGACAATTTCGGCATGATGCTTTGGATACATTTTTTAAGACGTCATTACCAAAATGGTTTCACCACGATTCCGTAAGGCAGTTAAATTTCGATACCATCAGATATTATCTCGCCCAGGAAGGTCGCCCGAAACGTTCATGGGACGATGTACCGGACGATATAAAAGCGACATTTGAGCGTTTGGGTGTGCCAGAAAAAGAAAGACGTTTTCTTGCCGGTGTAGAAGCGCAATTTGATAGTGAGTCAGCCTATTCTCGTATCAAGGATCATCTACAAAAACTAGGAGTAATTTTCGTCGATTCCACGGTTGGATTGAATTCCTATCCAGATATTTTTAGGAAATATTTTGCCAGTGTTATTTCTGTCTCTGATAATAAATTTAGTGCATTAAATAGTGCTGTTTTTAGCGGTGGTAGTTTCATTTATGTCCCGCGTGGGGTGAAAGTTGAGCAGCCATTGCAGGCTTATTTTCGAATAAATTCCGAAAATTTTGGACAATTTGAGCGCACATTAATCATTGTTGATGAAGGTGCGGAGTTGACCTATATGGAGGGCTGCACCGCTCCAAAATTTGAAACCTCAAATCTGCATTCCGCAGTTGTCGAAATTGTAGCATTAGCACATGCTAAGGTGCAGTATATTACCGTACAAAATTGGTCAAATAGTGTTTATAATCTCGTCACCAAGCGTGCAATCGCGCATGAATCCGCAGATGTTAGGTGGATCGATTGTAATATTGGTTCAAAATTGACCACCAAATATCCAGCTATCGTTCTTAGTGGGGAATATGCTCACGGAGAAGTTCTGTCCATTGCGGTTGCTTCAAACGGACAACATCAAGATACTGGAGCCAAAATGATCCACATGGCAGACAATACTTGTTCCAATATTGTATCGAAATCGATTTCTATAGGTAATGGCGTTGCGACCTATCATGGCTTGGTGAGGTGTACTAAAGGAACGACGAAGTGTAAAAATAAAACTTGTTGTGATGCTTTGCTGCTTAATTCTGATAGTTGTACCGCTACGTATCCTAAAATTTTTACTGATGGGAATGGCAATACCATCGAACACGAGGCCAGTGTATCACGCATCACGGATGAACAAATATTCTACATGATGCAGCGTGGAATTCCTGAGAAAAATGCGATCAGCTTGAGCGTAAACGGTTTCGTTAACGACCTTGTCCGTGAATTTCCGATGGAATACAGCGTCGAACTCAAGCGTTTAATTGCGCTTGAAACCGAGAAATTTGTTGGCTGATTATCTGGAATTTGTGATTAACTGCTGCAAATATTCTACGGTATGTTTGATTGAATTATCTTGCTCGATCATATTTTCGACAGCTTTACATGCATGAATAACCGTGCCATGGTCACGACCACCAAATTCGGTTCCGATCTCGGATAATGATTGTGAAGTCATCAACCGACAGAGGTACATTGCTACCTGTCTTGGGAATGCAATATTTGCCGGGCGACGCTTACCTACCATATCTGCAAGCTTTAAACGATAATATTCAGATACTTTTTGCTGAATTTTCTCTATGGTAATTTGAGTCGCAGCTTCCTCGTGAAAAAGATCGTGTAATAAGTGTTCAAGAGCCTCCGTATTGATTGGAGCATGTGTTAATGATGAATAACTTGCCAATCGCGTCAGTGCACCCTCCAATTTACGGACATTACTGGATACTCGATTCGCAAGATATTCGATAACATCTTGTGTCAAATGTAGATTCATCGCTGCTGCTTTTTTAGCCAAGATTGCCATCCTTGTTTCCAGATCAGGAGCTTGAATATCGGTGACTAGCCCCCACTGAAATCTGGAAACTAATCTACTTTCGAGCTTTGCAATTTCGGAAGCAGGACGATCACTACATAATAA
>JAIDVZ010000059.1 GCA_029059365.1 Opitutales bacterium
ATATTTCTTTGTTTGATATATATACCGGTGAACGGGTTGATCAAAGTAAGAAGGCTTTGGGATTTGAAATCAGTTTTCGTTCCGCTGAGAGAACGTTAACCGATGAGGAAGTGCAGCAATCTTTTGGGTATATTCAAGATGAATTGGCAAAATTTTATGAAATAAGGAAACTTTCATGAAGGATAAGCACATAAATATTGAGCGGTTGATGACCCTCGCGCGTATCGCACTTACGGAGGACGAAAAACACATAATTGCAGATAGCTTAGATTCGATACTTGGTTATTTTCAGGAATTATCGGAGGTTAATGTTGATGGAGTGGAAGAATCGGCACATGCTCACCCATTGTACAATGTTTTACGTGAAGACGAGCCGGGTAAAATGTTTACTCCAGAGGAAGCGTTGATGAATGCTCCCGAGAAGCGTGACAACCAGGTCGTGGTGCCAAAAATTGTAGAATAAGGGTGTACGAATGGACAAGATTTTTTTTAAAACTGCTGCTGAATTATCGGATTTATTAGATAAGGGTGAGATCTCATCCGTTGAACTAACAAAGTCTGTTATTAACCGGACAAAATCGGTTGATGATACAATTGGAGCGTTTTTAGCATATGACGAAAAGAAAACTTTGGCAGAAGCGGAAGCATCTGATAAACGCAGACGCGAGGGTAATAAGCTAAGCGATTTAGACGGTATACCAGTGGGGATTAAAGACCTTATCGCGGAGAAGGGGCAACAACTAACTTGTGGAAGCAAGATTTTAGAAAATTTTGTTTCTCCGTATGATGCTACCGTGATCGAGCGTCTCAAAGATGCTGGTTGCGTATTGTGGGGGCGGTTAAATATGGATGAATTTGCGATGGGGTCTTCCAATGAAAATTCTGCTTACAAACCGGTATATAATCCGTGGAATATACAATGTGTGCCCGGCGGTAGTAGTGGTGGATCTGCAGCCGCAGTTGCAGCTGGAGAAACCATATTAGCGCTTGGAAGTGATACTGGTGGGTCGATACGTCAGCCATCCTCTTTTTGTGGAATTTGTGGACTTAAGCCGTCATATGGTGCTGTTAGTCGATACGGCTTAGTTGCATTTGCCAGTTCGCTAGACCAAATTGGTCCAATGGGACGTTCAGTAAAAGATCTGGCATTATTACTTCAGGTTATTGCCGGTGCGGATGCAAAAGATTCCTCAAGCTTCCCGATTGATAAAGTAAATTATGTTGCTGAGTTGGATAAACGAGGTACCCGCAAAAATATTGGTGTTCCGGTAGAATATTTTCAAGATGGACTCGATCCCGAAGTGAAGCAAGCGGTGCAGGACGCGATTAAATTTTATCGAGAAAACGGTCATAACATTGTGGAAATGTCCTTGCCGATGAATAAGTATGCGATGGCAGTTTATTATATAATTGCTACAGCTGAAGCATCTTCCAATCTGGCGCGATTCGACGGTGTGCGTTATGGACGTCGTTCGCCGAATGCCACTAATGCGATTGATATGTACTTCAAATCACGAGAAGAAGGATTTGGGGAGGAAGTTAAGCGTAGGATTATGCTTGGAACATATGTTTTAAGTAGTGAAAATTTTGATTCATATTACCGCCGTGCCCAAAAAGTTCGTACTTTGATAAGGAATGATTTTATGCGGGTTTTCGAATCTGTTGATGCGATAATTACCCCGGTTTCACCAACAGTAGCGTTTGAGCGTGGGAAGAAGAATTTCGATCCATTGGAGATGTATTTATGTGACATTTATACAATCTCTGTAAATTTGGCTGGCATATGTGGAATTTCTGTTCCATGTGGTTTCTCCAGTAAAAAATTACCGATAGGTATGCAGATCTTAGGTAAGCCATTTAGGGAAAATGAGATACTGTCTCTCGCACATGAATTCGAACAGGCTCACGATTATAGTTCGCAGCATCCTGATATTTAAGCGTATAATCTATGTGTTTTTGAACAGTGGGGGATAATTTTTCTCTTGAAAAATCCCTTGTAGTGTTCATGTTGGCTTGATCTTTGCCCGATAGTGTAATGGTAGCACCACGGATTCTGGTTCCGTTTGTTTAGGTTCGAGTCCTAATCGGGCAGCCAGGTTTCACTTATTTAGAATTTCAATGAAAAAAGCTTGCATGCGCAAAAATAAGTATTTAGTAAGCGGTTAAAAGGGGCTGAAGATGTCTAGAATTTGTTTTGTAACTGGTAAAAAGCGCTCACGCGGTTGTCATATCGTCCGTAAAGGACAATCAAAGAAAAGTGGTGGTATTGGTACCCACGTCGTAAAGCGTACAAAGCGTTTATTTAAGCCAAATTTGCAGCATATAAAAATTGTGTTGCCGACTGGAGAGGTGAAGCGCGTCTGGGTATCTGTTAAGGCCATCAAAGCTGGGCTTGTTACAAAAGCGATCTAGCGCGATTTATTTTGTTAAAATTTGAGGATGTGATCCTTCTTGAAGCTGTCTTCTTTATTTGGGCGCTGAATATCAAGGAAATAGTGAAACTGTCATTGCTTGTTAATCTTTTTTTTGCAATCGCTTGACAATAATTGGATAGCTAGTAGAAGAGATGGTATGTTAAACTATAGGAGTCTCGAGCTTGGTGCTTTAAGTGATGTAATTAAACATGAGCATGGGAAAGTGTTTCTGCATGATGTGCTAGAATTAACGGGTATGGAGGTTTCTATTAACTGTGTGCCAAAGGGATTTAAGGTTCCATTCAAACACAAGCATAAAGAAAATGAGGAGCTTTATATCTTCCTTAAAGGTGACGGGGTTTTGATGATTGATGATGCGCGAGTTAAGGTAAAAGAGGGTACTTGTGTAAAGATCCTCCCAGCTGGATCGCGTACACTTGAGAATGTCGGTGAAGATAATTTGCAGTATATCTGTATTCAGACTAAAGAAAATTCTCTTGACGAGTTTGGACTTGGTGATGCGAAACTGGACTAGAGATAGTGTTTTGGATTATTTATTTGGGGGCATCGTTCTGGCGTCCCCACCCAGACTCGAACTGAGATTAACGGTTTAGGAAACCGCGGTTCTATCCTTTGAACTATGAGGACGTCGCCAGACATTCATTCGATAAATTGGTGCTTTGTAAAGAAGATTTTACGTTAATGCACGGATTAGTGCGGGTATAGATTCTCTTGCAGTTGCGCAAATTACCCGATCTCCGTATGCGATTTCATTATTCCCGGACGGAGTTTGTGGTGCAAAATCATGAATTAATGAGATCAATATACAGTTCACAGGCAACATAAGATCTTTGATCTTTTTCCCGACAGCATGACTATTACTATCAATGCGAAACTCAATGAATGAAATATTCTGATCTTCCATTTTGAATATTTCATTATACGGTTTATCGCTGATAAAGCTCGAAATTTCGTTAACAGAAGCTTGGCGCTTGGATACCACATAATCAATTCCGAATTTTTGGTGCATTGAATACATCAACGGTTCGTAATTTTTAGAGTTCAACAGCGCGATCGTGTATTTAGCACCTAAATATTTTGCTTGAGCAGCGCACATGATATTTCGTTCGTCGCTTGCTGAGCAAGCTATGAAATAATCGCACTCACATACTTGTTCTTCATCTAAAAATGTTGGTGATGTACAATCCCCGTTCAAAATATTGCTGCTAGAGAATTCTTCACTGAGCTCTTCACAAGTTTGGCGGTCCTTTTCAAGCAAAGTTGTTTGATATTTTGATCCGCCTAAAAACCGGATTAATCCGCTTGTTGTTCTTTTTTGTCCAAACATGACCACATCAATTGCGGTTTTTTTATCATCTTTATCGGATAATTTTTTTCTAAAATGTTCAAGCGCTTCGCTCGATCCGGCAACGGTTATTATATCCTCTGGCATGATTACACTATGGCCGTTTGGGATATTATTTTGCCCATTATGTGAAATATTTATTATTCGCAAATCAGATGGAATATTGAGTGTGGATAATGGCTGATTTATAAAATTGGAACCAGATTTCATCACAAATCGGCGCGCTTCAATGCAATGCCTAGTGAAATTTTCGATTGTTGTACGTTCTGCTCCGCGGATAATTTTGGCGATTTCGAATGCGCACAGACTGTTCGGGTCAAAAGTTAGATCAATATTGAATTGCCGTTGTAGATTAAAAATTTTGTTTTTCGTTTCCCCGTCATTATTAACCCGCGCTATTACAAATCGACAGCCCATTGTTTTGGCGATCGCAGCAGAGCATACATTTGTACTGTGTATATT
>JAIDVZ010000006.1 GCA_029059365.1 Opitutales bacterium
CCTTTTACGTGTAATGTCTCCACCATAACATTTTGCCGTAACATCTTTTCTAAGTGCTCCAAGAGTTTCTCTGGCCACAACATTTCCACCGATTGCAGCTTGAATGGCAACCTTAAAAAGTTGTTTCGGCAATAAATTTTTCAATTTTTCGCAAATTTCGCGACCACGAGATACTGCTTTTGATCGATGTACAATAGAAGAAAACGCATCAACTGGCTCTCCATTGACCAAAACATCTAATCTTACCAAATCAGCAGCTCGAGATTGTCCAATTGAATAGTCCATTGATCCATATCCTCGCGTTATACTTTTTAGTTTATCGTTAAAATCAATCAATATTTCGTTCATGGGTAACTCACAGGTTAAAATTACACGCGAAGCATCCAGTGTTTCGGTGTTTATGCAAGTTCCACGACGGTCACTGATGAGGTTCAACACATCACCGATCGAATCATTCGGGATGTGAATTTTGGCCGTGATTATCGGTTCGTAGATTTCATCAATCGATGATACATCAGGCAAATGTAGGGGATTATCGATCTCTATCGTGGTACCGCTTGTAAGTTTTATACGATATATTACGCTAGGATAGGTTGATATTATGTCCAGACCGTACTCTCTGCGGATTCGTTCCTGGATGATATCCATGTGCAGCAATCCTAAAAATCCGCAACGAAATCCAAAACCCAAAGCTGCCGATGACTCTGGTTGATATACAAGAGAAGCGTCATTCAATCGAAGTTTAGCCAGACTGACTTTTAATTTTTCGAGGTCGGAGGTATCAAGCGGGTAAATTCCGCAAAATACCATCGGTGTGATTTCTTTGTATCCTGGCAACATGTCATCCGCAGGATCAGATAGATGAGTTATAGTATCTCCAATTTTTATTTCCGATACGTCCTTAATATTGGTCGTGACGTATCCGATCTGCCCTTCAGATAAAATTGTTAATGGCTTCATTTTAGGGGAAAAATAACCAACCTCTTTCACAATTGTGCTTTGGTTGGTACGCATCATCAAAATCTCGTCCCCTTCTTTTAACTTTCCGGAAAATATACGAATATGGCAGATCACCCCTTTATACGTATCAAAAACAGAGTCAAAAATTAACGCTCGTGTTTTCGAGGTCGGTTGTGCCTTAGGACATGGAATTCGTGTAATAATCGCTTCTAAAATTTCATCGATCCCAATACCAGCCTTTGCACTTGCCATAATCGCTTCTTCTCGCGGAATGGCGAGGATATCTTCAAGCTGCGTCAAGACACCATCGATATCTGCACCTGGCAAGTCAATTTTGTTCAAAACAGGAATTATCACCAAACCTTGTTGAATCGCGAGGTTAGCATTGGCCACTGTTTGTGCTTCGACTCCCTGAGATGCATCGATGAGGAGTAAAGCTCCTTCACATGCAACCAAACTACGAGAGACTTCGTATGAAAAATCGACATGTCCTGGAGTATCGTTTAGGTTTAGCAAAAATTCCCCCTTGGTGGGATGAATATAATGCATGGAAACAGGATGACTTTTTATCGTTATTCCACGCTCACGTTCTATATCCATGGAATCAAGTAACTGATCCTGCATATTGCGTGACTCTATGGTGCCTGTACGTTCAAGTAGACGATCAGATAATGTCGTTTTACCATGATCAACATGGGCGATTATGCAAAAATTCCTTATCCGAGAAACTTCCTCCACCCAGCTCTTTCTTTTTAATTCTACTATTTTTGCAAGTTTAATATGGAATTACATCATCAGGACTCGCTAGTTCCTGTTTGGTCAAAATTTCCAGTGATATCTCTGCCATAGCCAGGCACTTCACGCTATAGTTTTTTTTGTTGCTTTTGAATATAAGCATTTCCTATGGCAGTAGCAAGCTTGTCTATGTTCTCTGGACCTAAATTCGAAATGTCCCTTGAGAACAGATGTTTGAGCGTTAATTCACGAGCTAACATATTCGCAATGTAATTAAAATTGCCGCTTGTTTTTTGCGGGTTAGTTTCATCATAAATTTCCCCAAAATCAGCATCAACGTCATTAAGTATAAAATCTTGTTTCTCTTGTATGGTCGATAGAAGTTTTTTAAAAATTTTTTCACTTGGGTCATTAAGTGTTTTTTCTTCCGGCGTCCTGTAAATTGCAGTCTTTATCTTTGTTAAGAGATTATTTAAAAATAAGCAATCATGATTATTCGGCGATTGTGCAAATTCTTTCTTAAAATTTTCCCATTTCGCTTGTGTCTCTGAATCTGATGTTGAATCTGAGACTTTTTCATCGAGAAATTTCAAAAATGCTTCATCTCGGAGCTTCTCAAAGTTTGACGCAAGCTTATCAAAAGATTCTTTTTTTATTAAAGGACCAGAATATTGACGCGTTTCCAATACGTTCACTAAATAGAGATTTCTTATTTCCCTAAAGTAATTGCAATACGCTTCTGTCTTAGATTTATTGTTGGCTACACATACAACGTATCTAAAAATGGGATCATAAATTTTTATCGGATCGAAATTCATTTCTTTTAACATTTCTGACACTTGTTCCCTTAATTCTAAATTGAGACTAAGCTCCGCAGCT
Organism: Opitutales bacterium; assembly: GCA_029059365.1. Taxonomy (GTDB): domain Bacteria; phylum Verrucomicrobiota; class Verrucomicrobiia; order Opitutales; family JAIRKQ01; genus JAIDVZ01. The sequence goes on from JAIDVZ010000006.1 coordinate 2,575, forward strand.
ATTTTGAAAAATTTTTCACTTGGGACTTTAGTGTTATTTGGATCATTTATGGAGGCGATAGCGTCCAATCCATCTTTTATGTCTTGAATGCTTGATAGCAAGGTATATGCGGTATACCAACCGCGTTTAATTGTTCCTTTACTGAAGCCTAGTTCTTTTTCTAGCAATTCGTAGTATCCACCCGGGATGGTTTTCAATAATGTTTCAAATTTTTTGCTAGGCATTTTTTTGTTTATTAATGCTTGAATTCCCTCTTTTAGCATATCTTTATTCGGATTTATAGTAGAT
>JAIDVZ010000060.1 GCA_029059365.1 Opitutales bacterium
CTGCCAAGTCTGGGACATATTTTATTAAATTTGTTTCAGTATTTTCATCAATCGCGAACAATTCTTTAGCTGGTTGATTGCTGTAATTTATTGACCAATTTTCAGACAAAATAAGGATACCATCATTTAGCAGATTCAATATTTTATATATCTGTTCACGTTCCGTCCATAAACATTTGATAAATGTTTGTAACTCTTTGATATTCAAAAAATTAAGTTTATTAAATAATTTTTCCAAAGTATCTTTTGTCATAGTGTATCTCGCGGATGAAATTTACGATATCCAGTTATGAGTCGCTTTTGATCAACTGCGGTGTATATCTGTGTCGTCGAAATATTAGCGTGTCCGAGCATCTCTTGGATCGCGCGTAAATCTGCCCCATTTTCAAGCATATGAGTTGCAAAAGAATGTCTTAGAGAATGTGGCTTTACGTTCTTTGTGAGGCCAACATTATGAGCATATTTTTTCAAATGTAACCAGAAGGTTTTGCGCGATATTTCACGACCTCTTATTGTTATAAATAACTGACTGCCAGTAAGTTGTGACACAAGTTTAGGGCGAGCTGATACTAAATATGACTCCAATTTCGAAATACCGGCATGGCCGATTGGGACGATTCGTTCCTTACTTCCTTTCCCGTAAACACGCACAAATGAGTTCTCTAAATCAATCGCTTGCATATTCAACCCACATAATTCGGATATACGCAGCCCACTGCTATACATGAGCTCCAACATTGCAGCATCACGTATTCCCATGGCCGTCGTGACATCGGGCGCGGCTAAAAGTTTTTCAATTTCTTCCATCGATAATACATCAGGCAGCGAACGGTAATAATGTGGTTTGATCAAGCTTGATGCGACATTTTCTTTTATCGTTCCTCTTTCTTTACAAAATTTGAAAAAAGCTCGTGCAGACGCAATTTTGCGCGCAATAGTTGTTGCAGTTGGCTGATTTTCAGATAGAAAATTTAGCCATGCACGCAAATGCTCTAAGGTGACATTTTTCACGTTGCAGATCCCATATTGTGTGACCAAAAATCGCATCAATTGAGCGATATCGTGCTCGTAGTTATACACAGTATTTTCACTATAACCACGCCCCAGGGTGATGTTTACAAAAAAATCATCGATCGTATTTTGTAATTCTGAGGGTAATTTAGAACCGTTCATTCATTTCCCAAGATGCGAATTTTGGCGTGAAAATTTTCCTTTAGCAACTGTTGAGTAGAAGCAGGTAGCTTGGAATTTGAAGGTATATTCTCGATGTTTGTTCGCTTCGAATCTTTTTTGCGTAACAGATCCAAAATTGCGTCTATGGAACGTGTTTGCGATTGTTCAGTTGCAGCTAACAAAATAGATTCAAAATTTACTCCCTGGTCATAACCAGATTTTACGCCATCTTTTGCAGAGTGTAGTACTTCTAATATTCTTATTTCGCGTTCAGGAAATTTGGCGGAACTGCTTGATAATAAAGAAGATAGAGATGTATGTATACGCATCTCTAAGTCACATAATACGCGAAATAAATCGCAGTCCATATTTTCGATTTCAGAACATAATGATAAAATTTTTTCATAATTTCCATCACGTATATGCTGTATTAATT
>JAIDVZ010000061.1 GCA_029059365.1 Opitutales bacterium
GTATCACAATAAAATATGGGTACTCCATGTTGTTCGGCCGATGCCATAACTCTATTCATTAGATGTTTTGACCACGATAGAACGCTAGCGCCGAATTGAGGGAGATTGAAATGATCTATGATCGGCTTTAATCTTTTCACGTAACATTTCTCGATAGTAGGTTCATCCACCACCTCAGTAATAAAGTTGTAATTTCGCCATATGTATTTGAAAAGTTGATCGCGTGGTACACTTTTTGTTTCAGTTTTCATCGCCTTCAGTATCGATTTACCATATATTGAATTGAGAAGTAATTTGATCGTCGACTGTAACGGATTCTTCTCCTTTTTGTATCTGAGTCTCAAATTGAATAGTCCTTCTATGAATTGATTTATTTTTGTGTTGAACCCTTTATCAAAATAATACCCGCGGATCAAATCGTATTCAATATCGTAGAATTCTATGAGATCCATCAAACCTACCTTATCAATATAGAAATGTTCAACGGGATTATTATCAAAAACTTTGCTACCGACCGAATTGCGTCTGAAAACTTGTCCGAATTTGTAAGGAGTCTCAGATTTGCATTGAATTTTTCTGATATTGATCTCAATGAAGAAGGTGTCGTAGTTCATTAATTCTTCATGGGTTGTTCCATCTGGAATTACTTGTGGAACACCTTTTGGCACGCCTGGCATTACATACATCGCTGACGGATATAGACTGACAGCATCAAAGTCTTGAATTTTGCCTTCTACGTATTGTTTTTCATTGTTTGCAGTCATAGTGCGCCCACCAGAAACGCAACGCTGAATGAAGTTTTGGGGCTTGCCTGATAACATGTAACACCCATCAAAGCAACCGAACATATGGGCGAAATAATATCCAATTGAAGAAATAGAAATGAAATTGTTAACGTCCATCATTTTTGTATGAGTTTCATTAAAAACTTGTTTCAAATCCATATCAAACTTTTCTAAGCCTTTCATAAGTACGATACAATCTTTTCGGCAATAATAGATAGCGTACTTCATGATATCGATATTGCCATTATCGTATGCCCCCGCCTCTTTAGCGTTTT
>JAIDVZ010000062.1 GCA_029059365.1 Opitutales bacterium
GTATTAAATTTTATAAGAGCTAAACATCCCAGCGTGGCTAGCCTTTTTAATGAAATTTACATTGAAAAGAAAAACGATTACTGGGAAAATTTGTTGAAAGAGATAAACTTTTTTTGTCAAAAGAACAGCATCCCACACGATACCTACTTCTATCACCCTACGAAGTAGGTCATCCTTGTTCTTTTATTTACGCGGAAATACTATTGCTCTCTTCAAATATATCCAAAGATGGTATTTTGGAGAGATCAATTTCAGTGTCGAAATACTCCTTAAGCACTTGCTCGCAAGTACTACGCTTTTCAGGGTTTGGGTTGAGTAGAGCTTTTAATAATCCTATGACTTTCTTTTGATCGTTATCTTCGTAATTTTTCCTCGCCGATTTATTTTTCCCTAGTTCGAGAAAATTTTCCGGTGTCTGAATGATATCGTCTATGTTATTATAAAGATTCTCCCAGCCTTGTGCCATAAATTTATAAAATCTAGGGGATTCATAGTTAATTTCGTAGCTACGTTTAGTATACCATTCCTCCGTCTCAGAAAAATCCTTCATTTCCTCTATCATTTTTTCAAAATCTTTAATTTTTTGCTGAAACGCGGATATATTGTCGTTCGCGCCTCGTTGAGACATAAACGTTTTTAAATTCCCAATAGCTTCGATTGCTTGTTTGCAAAATTTTGAATCAATTTTGGCCCAGTTGTTTAGATTTTTGAGGAAAAATTCGAACTGATCTTTGTTGGTATTAAAAAAGCCGTCTTGTGCAATTTCATTAAATTTGCTACATAGTTCTTTTCTCAATTGTTTTGCAATTTGATCTGGATAGCAGTGCCTTGCTATGACGGCAAATCCATTGTTCGATCGTCGTGGTGATTGGTTTGGTAAACACATTCTCAATAATAGTGTACCAGCTTCAAATGCATTTTCTGTTTTCGCATTTGGCTGTTTATCCCAGTTTATTGGCTTTTTCCACCAATTTTCAGGTAACTTTTTGTATTCCTCTGGAGATGCGCAATAAGGTTGATTTAAGTAATAAAATCCCTTGTGTTTTTCGTAGAAAGATCGTTCCTGTGGAATGAAAGAAGTTCCGAAGTCCAGTAAAAATATATTTTGACCATCAATCATCATGTTTTCAGGTTTGATATCGCGATGTGAAATGCCAAGTTGGTTTAAGATTGATAACGCTATTAGGGTATTTTTGAAAACTTCTTTCACATCTTGAAAGGAGGAGAAACTGTTAGAAGATCGAATGTGTTTGTCTAAACTTATTCCAGGTTTTTTTTCGAGATAAACTGTACTAAATTCAGAGATATTATTTTCGATTCTTTCTCTTAGATCTTCGTAAGATTTAACTCCGGATAAAATTTCATTTTGTTTTGGAGTCAAAACTAACAACGGAAAACTCTTAAAGTATTTTTCGAGAGACGGGTTTTCGCGGTGTTTTGCAATATACTGTGTGAGTATATAATTTATCATAACTTCATTTATGACACTGGGATCGTTGGCGTTTTCATATTTCTTTTTTACAATTTTCGTCCTTATGTTTTGGACTTGCTCATTGGCTTTATTCACGAATTGAGCCGTCACCTCAGATACAGCTCCAAAGCCACCCCTATTTAAGAATTGGGCCCCAAGACGACTAATTTTAGCAACAAGATTTTGACCCTTTTCCAAGAAGGACATCAGGTCCACCATGCTTGAAGGCTGAATATTATTCTCTATATCAAATACTGTATTATCGTCTTCGTCGCGTCCGATGAAACCGAAGGAAAACGCTGCTATTGTTAATACCACAGCCGATAGTACGAGTGCCGCTATTACGGTAGTGGAGAGAAAAGTTACTACATGAAAAGCCCCTAATAAAACTAGTATCATGGAAGTGGTTGCAAGAACACCAAGAACACCTGAAATTATCGCAATTATTTTTGAAACATTGACAATTCGAGTATTAATCGGCGTATCGTTAGTTAATTTTTTACTATTATCTAAGATTTGTGAATCAGTTTGCTTGGCAATTGGCGTTGATCTCGGCAACATTACAGGTTCCCTTGTACTAAGGGAATTATCAGGCTTTTGTTCAACATTGCTCATCAAGGAATGGGATTTTATATTTTTATGATAAAATATCAAACTCAATCTATGGAAAGCGAATCAACATATCCATTTTTGATTGTCATGTGTATGTGTTACTTACGGTTTTTTTGTAAAAGCATAATATTATCTGTGTTGACTAATCTTTCAGTATTGAAACAATCCTTAAGCACTTGCTCGCAAGTACTG
>JAIDVZ010000063.1 GCA_029059365.1 Opitutales bacterium
GTTATTATTATCTTTGACTTGGGATACTGTTTTTATGCTAACTGAAGTTAAAGATAAGTATTGATCATTTATCGACTGTTGCATACTACTTCTAGTGAAGCCATTCCCACAATAGTATGAGAGCGTGAGTTGTTTATCTGTTTTATTTCCATTGTGATCTACAATATCAATTTTTCCATTTATAAAGGTGGGAATATTATTTTCTTTAAAAAACTGCTTCAAAGGAATTTGTCCTTCTGGAATATTTTTTGTACCAATTTCCAGCAAATCGGTTGCTTCAACCATGGACTTTCGTCCATCTTTAGTATGTAAACAGAGTAATCCATCCTTACTGCCAACGGACGATATTTTTGTTATTTTAACTGGAATTTTATTACCTGAGGAATTTATGATATTCCCAGTAAGGCCATTCTTTTGATCGTAAGTAAGCTCTAGTTTCCATTCCTTATTCTCATCATGGTTTACGATATCAATTTCTTGATCTGTAAAGTTGGGAATATTTTTCCAAGCAAAAAACTCTTCAGGTGACATCCCCTTTTTGAGGGCCTCCTCTGGAGCAGGAAGCTGTGATAGTTCCTTGAATTTGTCTAACGATTTGATTATCAGCATCAGCCAAGCTAAGCCGAGCCATACGAAAAATTTACATGAATTATTCTTTATATCATTGAATATATCACATATTTCTTCCCATGCTTTGGCAATGTGCCATGCTGAATAACCGCCGTAATCTGGAAGATCGGCTAATTTAGAATTAGCTGTATCAATATTACGCTTGGCTATCATCTTCACCAAACAGTTGGTATCATTTAGGTTTAAAATCTTATCACTCTGCTCGGCACCAAGGTATGAAGCCTTACCTTCCTCCGGGTCATATTTAATTCTACTTATCTGGCTGTCTTTAACCTCACTCATTCCCTGTTCTTTTGGCTAATTTTACTTATTATCGCTTTTTCCCAGTAAATCATCTATCTTAACTTTGTACCTACACAAGTTGCAACGTCCATCAAGTCCAAAGATAATAGCCTCGCCATCTTTACAAGAGTTATCACGGTATAAAGAGAAATCATAAGCAGTTTTGTCCCCGACATGAACATTGCTGCTACTATTTATCTCAATCTGTACCTCTTGGTTATTTTTTTCGCTATTTGGTCCGTCCAGTTGTGTGGCTGTGAGTGTCCTAGTCTGATCTTCAGAAGGTAAAGCATCATTTCTCAATAAGAAATTTACTAATTTTATTTCTGCAGGCCGATTAGGTACTATTTCGTCGTTGCGCTTGCACTGCAGTAATTGCGCTTGATTAACTGTAACATTATTAAAATTTTTCCATCCTTTTTCGTTTTTATCCCAATATTGCCCGGAAATTTCTACGACATCAGAACGTTGGTTGTATTTAATTTGAACGTTCTGTGTATGCAACCTTTCAGAATCTTTATTCCAAATTTCCAAGTTAACGCGGTCATTCCCATAAACATTTACAGAAACAAAATTAAATTGCGGAGTATCATTGTTTAGGACTGTTGCTAAGTAGAAATTGAAATTTTTAAATGGAACAGCATCTCGATCTCTAAAGAACTGATTGATTGAGGCTCCTTTTTGTTCCGAGCTGTTGCTATTTTCTGTTGTTTTCAATTGATTTACAAGATTGCACAAATCTTTCATTTGGAAAATTCCTATGAGTTGGGGAGAATTGCCGCCATCACGTATACCGTACAAGCACACAGAACTGTCTACATAAGGTGCTATACGTACTGTAGTATAATCATTATAATAGTACATTGAAATACCGTCATTTTCAGATGTAGAATTGGCATCATAAGACAGCTTGATGGCTGTGCCGTTATCAAAAATAATCGCTCGATCTTCAAAACTCGGGACGTTATTATCTACAAAAAATTGCTTCAAAGAAACTTTCCCTTTTAGAACACCTCTAAAAACAAGATCGATTGTTAGTAAATTTAATTTCCGAACAGGAATTTTCCGCCCATTTTCGGTGCGTAAACAGAACAGCGTATAATCACTTTCGACAGACGATATTGTTGTTATTTTAGTCGGAGTTGTACTATTTTGGGAATCTATGATATTCGCAGTGAGGCCGTCTTTGGGATTGTACGAAAGTTGGAGCTTATATGTTGCATCAACGTTTTCAATATCAATCTTCTTTTCAAGGCGAGGAATGCCTTTCCAGGCAAAGAACGCTTCAGGTGGCATCCCCTTTTTGATGGCCTCCTCGGGGTTAGAAAGTTTTAACAACTCATTGAATTTACCGATCAATTTGATCACGAACTTTAAATGTGCCCAGCCGATCCATAGGGAAAATTTACATGAATTATTCTTTATATCGTCAAATATATCGCATATTTCTTCCCATACTTTAATGGTACGCTTTACCAAATATTGATCATACTCACCTCGGGTAACAGGGTCGAATTGTTTGCCGATTT